>DAIDKC010000038.1 GCA_027451045.1 Holophagaceae bacterium
GCGGAGGAGCAGCTCGCCGACAACCGCGGGAAGGTGCGGGAAGGCACCCTGCCCGAGATCGAGATCACCAGCGCCGAGGCCGCCGTGGCCCAGCAGAAGCGGACGCTCATCGCGGCCCGGAGCCAGCTTCGCAACGCCAACGACACCCTCTTCCGCACCCTCTATCCGGATGAAAACACCTTCACCGACCTGGTGCCCCTGGATCCGCCCGAGCCCCGGGTGCAGGCGATGGATGAGGCCGAGGGGGAACGGACGGCCCTGACCCACCGGCCCGAGCTGGCAATCGCCCGGCTCCGCCGGGAGGCCAGCGGCCTCCTGCGGGCCGCCGCCGAGAACCGCCTCCTGCCCCAGTTGAACGCCTACGTCACCTACACGGCCACCTCGGACACCTACGGCGCCCTGGGACCCGTGAACGGGGAACTGGGCCGGGGCGACTACCCCGGCTACGGCGTGGGGCTCAGCTTCGCCCTTCCCCTGGGCAACCGGGCGGCGAAGGGCAGCCTGACCCAGGCCCGGGCCGATGAGCGGCTCAACGAGCTGGGCCTCCGGGATCTGGAACTCGCCATCCGCCTCCAGGTGCGCCTGGCCTTCGAGAACGTCGAATCCGCGCGGGCCGGGGTGGAGGCCGCCCGGGAGGCCCGCCGCTTCCGCGAGGCGGATCTGGCCGCCGAGCAGAAGAAGTACGAAAACGGCCTGAGCACCAATTTCTTCGTGTTCGCCAAGCAGAACGACCTGAACGCCGCCCGCGCCACGGAACTCCAGGCCCGCATCGCCTACGCCAAGGCCGTCACCGCCCTGGAGCAGGCCATGGGCACCCTGCTCCAGGCCCGGGGCTTCGCGGATCCTTCTTGACCCGGGAACATTCCCGGCGCTCCCTTCATCCAACAGTCCTGGGCCCTGTGGCCCCTCCAGGAGATGCCTCATGAATGCTGAATCCTGCGCCGTTCCGCGGGAAGTCAAAGTGGTCGTGCGGGGCGAGAGCGCGAATGCCACCCGGCTGGATGTCACCGCCGGATCCTTCCGCATGGTCATCGACGAGCCGGAGGCCATGGGCGGCACCAACGCGGGTCCTTCGCCCATCCAGGTGCTCCTCATGGCCCTGGCGGGCTGTCTGAATGTGACGGGGCATGAAGTAGCCCGCCAGCGCGGCCTGAAGCTGAAGGGCATGAAGCTGCGAATCGAAGGCGTGATGAACCCTTGCGCCTTCATCGGCTGCAGTACCGAGGAGCGGGCGGGCTTCCAGCACATCCGGGTCGAGGTGGACGCGGACATGGAGGACGCCAGTCCCGAGGTGGTCGCCTCCTGGCTTGAGGAGACGGAGCGCCGATGCCACGTCACCGACAACATCCGCGCGGATACGACGGTGGCGGTCACTCTGCGATGACATGAATGAGGGGGGACCGCCTGCTTCTCTTCGGCTGGCGACCTCTCATCCCGGCGCGCCACCACCCATGCGGGGAACCTGAATGTGGCCCATTGATCTGAATCTCGGATTCAAGGTCGTCTATGGCTACGAAGGCTTCTACTTCGTCCTTTCCATCGGGGTGGCCGCCCTGCTGATCGTGCGCCGGATGCGCAAGGCCGGCATGGATCCCGGCCCCTTCCTGGACAGCCTGGTCTGGATCCTCCTCGGCGCCATCCTCGGGGCCCGCCTGTCGGACTTCCTGTTCTGGGACACCCGGTCGTTCCTCGCGGATCCGATGTCCCTCCTCCGGGTCTGGGAGGGCGGCCTTTCGATCACCGGAGGGCTGGCGGGCGGAGTGATCGCGGGCTATCTCGCCTTCCGGCGGAAGGGGCTGGATTTCTGGCGTCTCTTCGCCGTGGCCAGCCCCGCGGTCCTGGTGGGCCAGGCCCTGGGCCGGGTCGGCTGTTTCCTGAACGGGGATGCCTGGGGCACCCCGACCCGCCTCCCCTGGGGCGTGGCCCTTCCGAAATTCGGCACCCTGGTCCCCGACATGGTGCGCGATACCCGGGTGCCCACGGACGCCTGGCTGTGGAGCGTCCGCATGGGTTCCACGTCGCCCTTGGCCGGCGCGACGACGCCCCTCCATCCCGTCCAGCTGTACGAAGTCTTCGGGGATCTGCTCCTCGCCGCCGTCATCCTCCATCTGGGCCGCCGATGGCAGGCCACCCGCCGGCTGTGGCCGCGGATCTTCTGGGTGCATCTCGGCGGGTACGCGCTCCTCCGGTTCGGTCTGGAGTTCCTGCACGGCGATCGGAGTGCCCTGGTCTGGGGCCCCATGACTGCCCTGCAGATCGGGCTGCTGCTCTTCGCCGGCTTGGCTGGCGTTCAGCTGGTGCGGACATGATGGCCATCGGTGCGTTTGGGAACACCACCCGACTTGCGCACCGGGCCCGAGGGATCTCTCTGCTGCTTTTCCCTATCCTGCTTGGGGCGCGGCAGCCACCTCGCCGCTTCGAAGTTCAGGTCAGGCCTGCAGACATGATCTTCCGATTCGCCCCCGCCGTGGACATCCCGGGCCTTCCAAAGGTCGCCCTGGTCCTGAGCGGTGGTGGCGCACGGGGCATTGCCCATATCGGCGTCATCCAGCGCCTGGAGGAGGTCGGCTATCCCATTGCGAGCGTCACCGGCACCAGCGCCGGGTCACTGGCAGGGGCGCTCTTCGCCAGCGGTTTCTCGGGTGCGGAGATCGAAGCCATCTTTCAGCGCCTGAACCTGGGCCAAGCGGCCCTGGACCCCCTGCGCCGAGAACCGGGAACCACCCTGGAGGAGCAGGAGAAGGCGAACGATACCCTGGTCACGGCAGAATTCGACCGAGGGACCTTCCTGGCAGCCCAGAGTCTCCGGAGTGGCCGCGCCCTGCGCCACATCCTCGAGCGGATGCTGGCCCGGGCCACCTACTATTCCGGAGGCGACTTCGATCACCTCCGCTTTCCGCTGCGAGTGCTGGCCACGAATTTCTCCACAGGAGAAGGGAGGCTATTCCGGCGAGGGGACCTCGCCCAGGCCGTCCAGGCCTCCATGTCCATCCCCGGCGGCTTCCGTCCCGTGATGGTGGGCGGCCAGCCCTACGTGGATGGAGCCCTCGTTGAGAACCTCCCCGTAGATGAGGCGCGGGCGGCGTTCCATCCCGACCTGGTGCTGGCCGTGGATGCCAGCGCCCCGGTGAAGGAGACTCCAGCCAGCAACTTCTTCGCCGTAGCCACCCGCAGCCTGGATCTCATGGTGGAGCGCCGCCAGCGGGAGAGCCGCCGCCATGCCGATCTGCTCGTTCGGGTGGACCAACCGGATGTCCCCTTCTTGAGCTATGCCGGCCTCATGCCGCGGCTCATCGCCGATGGCCGGACCGCCTTCGATACGGTGGCCGACACCTTCAACCAGCGTCTCCTACAGTCCCTGGGGCGCCAAGCGCAGCTTCCAGTTCAGGAGGTGGTCCTCGATTGCGAAGGCACACTCCCCCAGCCCCTGGAGGTCCTGCGCCGCCGCTACCTGGACGTCTCCCATCCCCTTCGGGAACAGGATGTCCTGGTCTTCCTCCAGCAGGCCCTCATCCACGGCTGGGCGAGCGAGGCCTGGGCCGAGCTGCCGCCGGACCATCCCGGCCAGCTCCATATCCATCTGCGCCTCTACTCCGAGGTTCGCTCGGTTGTGCTCGATGTCCCGGCTCCCTGGCGTCCCCTGATCGAACCTCGGCTGAAGGCCAGGCTTCCCGTGGGAGCCCGATTCAATCCCGAGGCCTTCGGTGAGGTCCTCAGTGGCACGGTGTTTGATCTGGTCATGCAGGGCCATCCCCTGGTCGATCTGCGGGGGTCGGGCTTCGATGGGGATACCGGAACCCTGCGAGTCCAAGTAAGAGAACCGGAACTGGAAGACCTCCAGATCCAGCCGGCCGCGAGCCAGACCCCTGTGGATGCCCCCGGGATCCGCATCGCCCTCGAGCCCTTGCTGGGACACCCCTTGAATGCAGATCACCTCCAGGCCCGCATGGACCTCGCCGCCGCACGTTTCCATCTGGAAGGCCTGGGGTGCTCGGTCCTGCCCACAAGGGATGCCACCGGCGCCCGTCTGGTGGTAGCGCCACGTCATCTCCCCCGCCACCGGTTGGATCTCTCCCTCGGCTATGAAACTCACCTGGGGGGCCAACTCGGACTCGCCTACCTGGGGCGCGACCTGGTGGGCACAGGAACGGAATTCGAAGTCAGCGCCGCGAAGAACCGACTGCAGGATGCCCTGGATCTGGACTTCCGCCACAGCCTCTCCACCCGGACCGAAACCGGCCTGGGGATGGGTCTTTCCGGCTGGAGCCAGCGCCTGGACGAATCCGAGGCCCTGGCGACCGGGGATCTCCTCTCTCGCTATCCGGGCACAACTCT
>DAIDKC010000039.1 GCA_027451045.1 Holophagaceae bacterium
GGCCCAGGCCGCGGGCCTGCGGAAGGCCCTGCGCGAAGCCGGGCGTCCCGAGGCGGTGAAGCTGTGTTTCCGCTATGCCGCGCCCCGGGCCGAGGGCCTGCTGAAGGCGCTGAAGCGGGACGGCATCCGCCGGCTTGTCCCGGTGACGCTCTACCCCCACGACTGCCGCGCCACCACGGGCTCGAGCCTGCGGGAACTGGCGAAGCTGGCCCGGACGGCCGGCATGGAACTCCTTCCCGGCGTGGACCACTACGCCACTGATCCCGACTACCTCGACGCCATGGAGGCGCCGCTGCGGGAGGCGCTGGCCGAGCTTCCCGGGGCCACGGTCATCTTCAGCGCCCACAGCCTGCCGGTGCGGCAGATCCAGGCCGGGGACCCCTACGAGCGGGAGATCCACGCCACGCGGGACGCCCTGATGGCACGCATCGGGCCTGTCCCCGGCGGCTACCTCCTGGCCTACCAGAGCCGCACGGGGCCTGTCCGATGGCTGGAGCCGCCCCTCAAGGACGTGCTCGAAGGCATGGGCGGGAAGGAGGTCATCGTCGTGCCCCTCAGCTTCGTGAGCGAGCACATCGAGACCCTCCACGAACTCGACATCGAGTACCGGCACGTGGCCGACCAGGCGGGCATCCGGACCTACCGGCGGGTCCGCACGCCGGGCACCCATCCCGCCTACCTCCGCTGCCTGGCGCGGCGCGTCCTGGAGGTCCTCCCATGAGCACCCTCATCCTCGGTGGCGGTGTCACCGGCCTGGCGGCGGCCTGGCACCTGCAGCGGCGCGGCGAAGCGGTGGAAGTGTGGGAGGCCCAGGAGGCCGTCGGTGGGTGGATGAAGACCCTCCCCTGGGACGGCGGCCACTTCGAGGTGGGTCCCCAGGGCGTGCTCTGGCAGAAGGGGACGGCGGTGGACCGGATGTTCAGCGCCCTCGACCTCCCCTTCAACGCCCCGGGCAAGGGGGCCCGCTGGGTGGGGAAGGGCGGGCGGCTCATCCCCGTGCCCGCCTCGCCCTTCGGTCTGCTCGCCTCGCCGCTGATGCCCCTCTCCGCCAAGCTGCGGATGATGCTCGAGCCCTTCATCGCGGTGCGGCCGCTGGAGCCCGAGGAGGGCCTGAGCGCCTTCGCCGCGCGCCGCCTGGGTCCCGGCGTGGCCCGGGACCTGCTGCCGGCCATGGTGGCGGGCATCCTGGCCGCGCCGCCGGAGGTGCTGTCGGTGGATGCGATCCCCAAGCTGACCCAGTGGGAGGCGAAGGGCAGCCTCGTGGCCGGCGTCCGCAAGGGCGGCATCAGTCACATGGTCGTCCCCGTGGGCGGCATGGGGCAGCTGCCCATCCGCCTGGCGCAGCATGTCGCCTCGGTGCGCACGGGGCTGCGCGCCTCGTCCCTGGAGCGCCTGGCCGATGGCCGGTGGCGCGCCGCGGGCGGCGGCGCGGTGCGCGAGGCCGACCGCGTGGTGCTGGCCCTGCCGGCCTACGAGGCGGCCGCCCTCCTGGGCCCGGTGGCGCCGGCCAGCGCCGAGGCCCTGGCGGCCATCCCCTACACGACCGTGGACCTCTGGCACAGCCGCCACACCCCGCTCCCCAGGCTGAAGGACGGCTTCGGCTTCCTCATCCATCCCCCGGAGGGGGGCGGCTACCTGGGCTCCCTGGTGCCGTCCTGGATGGATCCCCAGAGCGCGCCTGCGGGCCTGATGCAGCTTCGCAGCTTCGTGGGCGGGGCCTTCCCCAAGGGGCCGGACCTTGACCGCTGGGAAGGGCTCTTCGCGCGCCTGAAGGGCTGGCTCCCCGAACTCGGCGAACCGGCCGCCGTGCGCCACGAGCGCGCCGAGCGCGCCATCCCGAGGCCGGAGATGGGCCACCGGGCCCGGGTCAAGGCTGCGCTGGCGGGCCTGCCGGATGGGCTGGACTGGCTCAGCAACGCCCGCTTCGGGCCCGGGGTCCGGGATATCCTCGAAGGCCTGGAAACCTGGATGGCTTAAGGGATCTGGAGGTCCCCTCGGCCGGGTCCCATCCGGGGATGACAGATGGTGCGGCCGGGGGCAGAATGGGGTCGCCTTTTTCAGGAGTTCGCCATGCGCACCGTGCTTCTGATCCCCCTGTTCCTGACGGCAGCCCTGGGCGCCCAGCCCCCCGCGTCCAAGCCCACGGCTGAGCCCAAGCCCGCTCCCGAAGCCGCGACCGTGAAGCCCCATGCCGAGGTGAAGGTCGGCACCGGCGTCGAGAAACTGGAAATCACGGGTGAGGCCACCGACTTCAAGGTGCCCGCCGGGACGAAGCTCTACGCCTGGACCAAGGTGTGGGGCGCCGGGGACACCGCCACGGTGGTGTTCGCGAAGGGCGATGCCACCACGAAGGTCGAGCTGAAGGTTCCCAACTCTCCCTACCGGACCCAGGCCTTCAAGACCTTCCGCAAGGGGGATGGCGGTGCCTGGACCGTGAAGGTCCTCGGGGCTGACGGGACCGAACTGGGCTCTGCCTCCTTCAGCGTCGAGATCCAGTAGCCGCATCCATCTCCGGGCGGGGATGGCCGTCGGGTGGCGCTCCTGGGAGCGCCGCGCGATGATCGTGCATCCCGCGTCCCGGAGCCCCGATGACCTCTCTTGCCCTGCTCGACGGCCTTCCCGTCGGCGCGTCCATGTGGAAGCTGGCCCAGC
>DAIDKC010000040.1 GCA_027451045.1 Holophagaceae bacterium
CCAGGTGGCTGATGACCCTCCTCCAGACCCAACGGATCCTGCTGGTGGAGGACGAACCGGGGCTCCGGGAGGTGCTGACCTTCGCGCTGGAGGGCGCCGGGTTCCTCTGCGAGGCGGTCCCGGGCCTGGCGGAGGCACGCCGCGCCCTTTCGGAAGCCCCTTTCGACGGGGTGCTGTCCGACCTGAAGCTCAAGGACGGCTCGGGCGTCGAGCTGCTGGTCTGGATGAAGGAGCAGCAGATCGCCACGCCGGTCGTCATCATGACCGCCTACGCCACCACGGAAACCACGGTCCAGGCCCTCAACCAGGGCGCCGTGGACTTCATCACCAAGCCCTTCAAGCACGAGGATCTCATCGCCACTTTGAAGGGGCTCCTGACGGCCGCCGAACCGGAAGCGCCGCCTCCGCAGGACCTGGGGGAGCTGGTTGGCGTGGGACCGACGATGCGCCGGATCAATGCGCTCATCGGGAAGGTCTCCCGCGCGGACACCACGGTGCTCCTGACGGGCGAGAGCGGAACGGGCAAGGAGGTGGTGGCCCGCCTGATCCACCGCTACTCGGTGCGTGCCCGGGGGGCCTTCGTAGCAGTGAACTGCGGTGCCCTGCCCGAGACGCTCCTGGAAT
This sequence comes from Holophagaceae bacterium, assembly GCA_027451045.1. Lineage (GTDB taxonomy): Bacteria > Acidobacteriota > Holophagae > Holophagales > Holophagaceae > Geothrix. The sequence continues at coordinate 625 of DAIDKC010000040.1, forward strand.
CCGAGCTCTTCGGCTTCGAGAAGGGGGCCTTCACCGGCGCCGGGGCCCTGAAGCGCGGGCTGTTCGAGGAGGCGGACGGGGGGATGCTCTTCCTGGACGAGATCGGCGAGATGCCCCTGCCGCTCCAGGTGAAGCTGCTCCGGGTCCTCCAGGAGCGCAGGGTCCGCCGCCTCGGGGCTACGGAGGAGCGGTCCGTGGATGTCCGGGTGATTGCGGCCACAAATCGCGACCTCCGCGCCGGGATCCGGGGCGGGACCTTCCGGGAGGATCTTTTCTACCGGCTCAACATCCTCCAGATCGAGTTGCCCCCCCTGCGGGAGAGACTCGAGGATCTCCCGGCACTGGCGGAGCATTTCATTCGCCGGGCCTGCCAGCGTCTGGGCCGGCCGCCCATGCAGCTGCATCCGGAGGTCCTGGCCCTGCTGGCGGCCTACCCCTTCCCGGGCAATGTCCGGGAGCTGGAGAACCTCATGGAACGCTGTGTGGCCCTCAATCCGGGAGGTGCCATCAGCCGCGACCTGCTGCCTGAAGACCTCTTCCGGCTGGCGTCGGACCGGCGGGCGGAACGCGGGGCCCCTCTGGCGATCCCTCCCGACGGTTTCGACCTCGAGGGGTGGCTCCAGGCCCTGAAGGGCTATTTCCTCCGGCGGGCCCTGGAGGACGTGGGCGGGGTCAAGACCAAGGCGGGGCGGCGCCTCGGCATGAGCTTCCGGGCCTACCGCTACTGGCTTGCGGAACTGGGGGGCGCGGAAACCCTGCCCGCGGCCTTCCCCTGGCCCGAGGACCATCCCCCCAAGCCGGACGAGGAGGGTGGAGCCGACGGCGCCAAGGATGCATGAGGCCCATGGAACCTTGCGATCACGGCCACTCCTGGCAAACTTGACTCCCCGCGGGCACCTCCCCGGGACCTTCTGCGCGAGACCCCCATGCTGCCTGCCGCATCCCGCTCCCGAGGCTTCTCCCTGCTCGAACTGCTCGTGGCCATGATGATCATCGCGGTCATCGCCACCCTCGGGTTCAAGCAGTACCAGAAGTACAGCGCCAATGCGCGCTACCTCAAGGCCCAGGACGACCTCAAGATCGTGGCGGACGGTCTGGACCAGTACTATCTCAAGCACGCCCACTACCCCGATTTCGGGAGCTATGCGGCCATGGTGGACAACAATTCCCCGCTGGTGAAGGAGAGCCTCATCAAGGTGGGCATGAGTCCGCAGGATCCCTTCGGCCAGCCCTACGAGGGGAAGTCCAGCCGCGGGGACTACGAGCTGAAGTGCATGGGGGACCCGGTCCATCCCCACGAGTTCGGCCCCTTCACGCGCACCCCGGGCCAGGGACAGACCATCCTGAACACGGACACCGAAACCGAGACCGGCGGGACCTCGGCGCCCGCGGGCGGCGGCAAGTGATTGATCTCCACCGCCTCCCGCCGGAGGGGCTTCGGCTCTCGGGCAGCGTGGACCTCCTGCCGCTGGAAGGAGGCGCAGGCCTCCGGGACCTGACGTGGTCCCTCTTCGTGCTCCCGTCCGGCCAGGATGTCTTCCTGGATGTGCGGGGCACGGCCACCTGGGAGGGAGCCTGCAGCCGCTGCCTGGCCCCCCTCGACCGGTCGCTTTCCGTCGCCAGCCAGTTCCTGGGGAGCGGGGACCCCGAACTCGTGGCGCGGGGCTCCCATACCCTGGGCGCCCAGGATCTCGACGTGGTGTTCCTTCCGGAGGACAGCCTGGACGAGCTGGCGCTGGCCCGGGAGCAGTTCGAGCTCCAGGCTCCCATGCACCCGCTCTGCTCCGAGGCCTGCAAGGGGCTCTGCCCCGTCTGCGGCAAGAACTGGAACAAGGGGCCGTGCCAGTGCCGATCCGGTGCCGCCCAAGGGCCGTCCGCCCTGGGCCGGGCCCTGAGCCGGGCCCTCGAGGGAATCAAGCTGGACCCCGAGTCCTGATCCCCGTATTCTGGAGCATTCGCGTTTCCGAACGAGGAGCAAGCCATGCCGAATCCCAAGCGCCGCCATTCCCGGGCCCGCCGCGACCGCCGGCGCACCCACGACGCCCTGGATGCCATGAGCGCCAGCACCTGCCCGAACTGCCAGGCACCCAAGCTGCCCCACCGCGTGTGCCCCAGCTGCGGGTTCTACCGTGGCAAGCAGGCGGTCCGCACCGCCGAGACCGCCTGAGGCCTTCCAGGTGGACAGCCACCGCATCGCGCTGGATGTCATGGGCGGCGATCACGCCCCTCATGCGACCCTGCACGGCGCCCGGGAGGCCCTCGAGGCTTGGCCGGACCTGCACCTCTATCTCGTAGGGGACGAGGCCCAGCTGCGCCCAGCCCTGGGTAAGCACGTCTTCACGCCCGCGCTCCAGGCCCGGGCCGAGGTGGTGCACGCCCCCCAGACCGTCACCATGGCGGACAAGGCCACCTGCATCCTGAAGGACAAGAAGGACAGCTCCATCCGGATCGCCGCCCAGCTCGTCCGCGAAGGGAAGGCCCATGGCATGGTGTCCATGGGGCACACCGGCGCGGCCATGGTGGCTTCGAGCCTCGTCGTCGGCAAACTGGAGGGCGTGGACCGGCCGGCCCTGGCCAGCGTCATGCCCAATTCGCAGGGAGGGCCCACGGTCCTGCTGGACGTGGGTGCCAACGTGGACTGCCGCGCCGAGCACATCGCCCAGTTCGCGGTGATGGGCTCCGTCTACGCGGAGGCGGTGCTCGGCCTCGCGCACCCGCGTGTCGGCATCCTCAGCGTGGGCGAGGAGGATGGCAAGGGCACGGATGTCACCAAGGATGCCGCGGCCATGCTCCGGGAGCTCGAGATCCGCTTCGAGGGCAACGCCGAGGGGCGGGACATCTGGAACGGCCGCTTCGACGTCATCGCCTGCGACGGTTTCGTGGGCAACGTGGTGCTGAAGTCCAGCGAGGCGCTGGCCGAAGGGATCATCGGTGGCCTGAAGGACAGCTTCATGGAGAGCCTCATCACGAAGCTCGCGGGGCTGATGGCTCGCCCGGCGCTCCACCGCTTCAAGCAGCGGCTCGACTACACGGAATACGGAGGCGCGCCACTGCTCGGCGTGAAGGGCGTGAGCATCATCGGGCACGGACGCAGCGACCACAAGGCCGTCCGCAACGCGATCCGCGCCGCCCTCCGCGCCGTCGAGCACCGGCTGCACGAGACCATCCAGAGCCGCGTGGCCCAGCTCCTCCCCCAGGACTGAGAGCCTCACGGCCCCGCAATACCACGATTTCCCGAGATCCTTGAGGTGTCCATGAGCAAGGTGGCGTGGCTGTTTCCCGGTCAGGGCTCCCAGGCGGTGGGCATGGGTGCCGCCCTGGCAGCGGCCGAACCCGCCGCGAGGGCGGTGCTTCAGGATGCCGACGCGGCCCTGGGCTTCCCCCTCTCTCGGCTGATGGCGGAAGGGCCGGAGGAGGCCCTCCGGCTCACGGAGCACACCCAGCCGGCCATCCTCACCCACAGCACGATGGTCGTGCGCTCCTATGCGCATCGCCTGCCCAGGCCGGATTTCGTGGCGGGCCACTCCCTGGGCGAATACAGCGCCCTGGTGGCCTCCGGCGCCCTGGGGTTCCAGGATGCCGTGCGCACGGTGCGGGAGCGGGGGCGGGCCATGCAGGAGGCGGTGCCCGTCGGCGTGGGCGCCATGGCCGCCCTCCTCGGGATGAGCCTTGCGGACGTGCAGGCGAGCTGCGCCGAGGCCGCCGCGGCGACCGGCAGGATCGTGGTCCCCGCCAATTTCAACGGCCCGGGCCAGATCGTCATCGCCGGCCATGCCGAGGCCGTTGATGCCGCCCTGGAGGCCGCCAGGGCCCGGGGCGGACGGAAGGCCATGAAACTCCCCGTGAGCGCCCCCTTCCACTCGCCCCTCATGGAGCCCGCCCGGGCCCGCATGGAGCCCATCCTGGGGGCCCTGCGCTTCAAGGCGCCGATGTGCCCGCTCGTGAACAACGTGGATGCGGCGCCCGTGCGCGAGCCCGAGGCGCTGCGGGACGGCCTCGTCAGGCAGATCCCCGGCGCGGTCCGCTGGGAGGCCACCCTGGCGCTGCTGCTGGACCAGGGCGTCACCTCCTTCCTGGAACTGGGGCCCGGGAAGGTGCTTGCGGGCCTCGTGAAGCGCCAGGCGAAGGAGCGGGGCCTGGAAATCGCAGCCTTCAGCCTGGCCGCCCCGGAGGATCTGGCCCAGCTGGGGTGAGGCCCGGAACAAGACCCTCCAGCAGGCTGCACGCCAGTTGTGACCAAAGCACGGGGCCGCGCTGTGCTCGCGGCGGCGCCGTTAAGGCTATGATTGGCTGGAACGGGACGGGAAGTGCCACGCGGATGGGTGGCTGCCTCGTCCCCGCATCGCGAGGGGGCCCATGCGCAAGGATCTTGTCTTCGGAATGGCCGGATCGGGGGGCGACGGCATCGTCTCCGCTGGTGACTCACTGCTCCAGGCCGCCGCGGCCGAGGGCTACCACGGCGTGATGACCAAGAGCTTCGGATCCCAGATCCGGGGCGGCGAGTCCTCCTGCCGGGTCCGCATCAGCACCGACCCGGTCCTGAACCCCGGCGGGAACCTCGATGTCGCCGTGGCGCTGAACTGGGAGGACTTCCTGAAGTTCGGCGCGGAGCTCCCGGTCAGCGGGAACAGCGTGGTGATCTACGAGGCCGCCACCGGCATCCCGGAGAACCAGATTCCCCTCGTGGGCGTGACGCCGCTCCAGGTCTTCGCGGTACCCATCGCGGCCATGGCGAAGGAGACTGCCGGGACCGAGCGCGCCAAGAACACCGTGGTGCTCGGCCTGATCGCGGGCTGGTTCGGCATCGGCGGCCAGGCTGTCATGGCCGGCATCAAGAAGAAGCTCGCCAAGAAGGGCGAGGAGCTTGTGGCTGCCAACCAGCGGGCCTTCGACGCGGGCGTGGCCTACGCCAAGGAACACCCCCTCAAGATGGACATGACCGTGGCGCCCTCCGGCGCCAAGGGCCAGGTGAAGCTGCTGACCGACGGCAATGACATGGCTGCCGCCGCGGCCATCTTCGCGGGCTGCCAGTTCTTCGGGGGCTATCCGATCACCCCCTCCACCGAGATCATGCAGTTCTTCACCAACCACGTCTGGAAGTATGGCGGCGCCGTCCTCCAGGCCGAGGACGAGATCGCGGGCATCGGCGCGGCCGTGGGCGCCTCCTTCGCGGGCAAGAAGGCCATGACGGCCACCTCGGGTCCCGGGCTCTCCCTCAAGTCCGAGATGATGGGCCTGGCCAGCATCGCCGAGCTGCCCCTGGTGATCGTGGACGTGCAGCGCGGCGGCCCCTCCACGGGCCTCCCGACCAAGACTGAGCAGGCGGACCTCTTCGCCGCCGCCTTCTCCGCCCACGGCGATGTGATCCGCCCCGTGCTGGCGCCGACCTCCGTGGCGGACACCTTCCGGGTGGTGGTCGAGGCCTTCAATATCGCCGAGCGCTACCAGACCCCGGTGATCGTGCTGTCTGACCAGGAGATCTCCCAGCGCAAGGAGACCATGGATCCGATTGATACCACTCAGTTCAAGATCGAGGAGCGGCTGCGGCCCACCGCGGCGGACCTCCAGGATTACAAGCGCTTCCGCTACACCGAAAGCGGCATCAGTCCCATCAGCCACCCCGGGATGCCCGGCGGGGCGTACCTGGCAGCGGGCATCGAGCACAACGAGATCGGCGCTCCCACCAACAGCGGGTCCGTCCACCAGCGCATGAACGACAAGCGCATCAAGAAGTTCAACCCGCTGCTCGAGCGCAAGGACCTCTTCGAGATCACGGGCAATCCCGACGCTCCGCTGGCCCTGGTGGCCTGGGGCAGCGTCGCGGGGGTCTGCCGCGAGGCCCTCCAGATGGCCCGGGCCGAGGGCATTGACGTGAAGCTGATGGTCCCCTACCTGCTCTATCCGGTGGCCGAGGAGACCTACAACCGGTTCTTCTCCTCCGTGCAGATGGGGCTGGTCGTCGAGCAGTCGCACCTCGCCCAGACCTTCAAGGTGCTGCGCATGCACCTCGAATTGCCCAAGGGCCTGAAGTCCATGGCGCGCAGCGGCGCGAATCCCTTCCTGCCCGGCGAGATCGTCGCGGCCCTCCATCAACTCCTCGCGGAACTGCAGCGCAGCCACGAGGGCCAGCTTCAGCCCCAGGAGTGAGGTTCCCATGAGCGCTACCTGCGAATACCAGGCCAAGGACTACAAGAGCGACCTGAAGCCCATCTGGTGCCCCGGATGCGGCGACTACTCCGTCGTGCAGGGCATCTACCGCGCCCTCGCGGCCATCGGGCGTCCCCCCCACGAGATCGCCTTCATCTCCGGCATCGGCTGCTCCAGCCGCATTCCCGGCTACACCACGGCCTACGGCTTCAACACCGTCCATGGCCGCGCCCTACCCATCGCCCAGGGCATCAAGCTCGCCAACCCGGATCTCCTGGTGCTGGCGGCGGGGGGCGATGGCGACGGCTTCTCCATCGGCGGCGGCCATATCGCCCACCTGATCCGCCGCAACATTGACATCACCTACATCGTGATGGACAACCAGATCTACGGCCTCACCAAGGGCCAGCTCTCCCCCACGTCCCAGAAGGGCCGCATCACCGTCACCTCCCAGCACGGCAGCATCGAGGAGCCGGTGAATCCCCTGCTCTACGTGCTGGCCTACGGCGCGGGCTTCGTGGCCCAGGCCTCGCCCACGGACATCGCGGGCATGGCCGGTGTCATCGAGGAGGCCATCCGCTACCCCGGATTCGCCTTCGTGAACGTCCAGTCCCCGTGCGTCACCTACGGCGAGGAGGCCCAGCAGATCAAGGGCCTCAAGGCCATCAGCGAGAACCTGTCGGCCATCGGTCACGACCCCTCGAACCGGCTGGCCGCCATGGACCTGGCCCAGCACTATGGCGAGAAGCTGC
>DAIDKC010000041.1 GCA_027451045.1 Holophagaceae bacterium
GTGGCCTCCCCGACCTATGCCGTCCTGCATCGGTATGCCGCCGGGCAGGGGCACCTCTTCCATTTGGACCTCTACCGGCCCGGACCATCCGGGGCCTGGACCCTGGGCCTCGAGGAGCAGGTGGGCCCGGGAGACCGGCTCGTGGTGGAGTGGGCGGGGCCGGACGGCCCCTGGCCCTCAGCCTGGGTGGGGACGCTGACCCTCGGAGAGGAAGGGGAAGGGCGCCGGGCCGAATGGACACGGCCTGACGCGTCTCCGGCGCCATGATGGGGGCATGAACCTCCTCCCCCTGATCGGCACCCTTTCGGCGGTCCTCGCCGCCCTCTTCGCCGCCTGGGCCGCGTCGAGGCGTCTGCCGTTGGACCGGGACGCCCTCGAGGTCCTCCGCCGCCTGCAGGAGGAACTGGCGGCACGGGGCCGCACAGAGGCCCAGCAGCTCCTGGCCCTCCAGCTCCAGCCGCTCCGCGCGGAACTGGCCGAGGTCCGGGTGGCCCTGGCCCAGGGCCGGGAACAGGCGCTGCGGGTGCAGGCCGAGAAGCTGGGGGAAGGCCTCCAGGGGCTGGCGGTCAGCCTGCAGGAGGCCCTGCGCCAGGCCCGGGTGGAGCAGGGGGCCCAGCTGCTCCAGGTCCAGGCCCAGGTGCAGCAGCGCCTGGAGGCCCTCCAGCAGTCCAACGAGACGCGCCTGGAGCAGATGCGGCGCACGGTGGACGACCAGCTCCACGCCGCCCTGGAGAAGCGCCTGGGGGAGAGCTTCAGCCTCGTGGCCCAGCGCCTTGAGCAGGTTCAGCGCGGACTGGGGGAGATGCAGAGCCTGGCCCAGGACGTCGGCGGCCTCAAGCGGGCCCTGACCAACGTGAAGACTCGTGGCGTCCTAGGGGAGGCCCAGCTGGGCGCCCTGCTGGAGCAGTTCCTGGCCCCGGGGCAGTACGCAGCCAACGTGAAGGTCCGGCCCCGCGCCAACGAAATGGTCGAATTCGCCGTGAAGCTCCCGGGCGCCGAGGAGGGGAGCACGGTCTGGCTGCCCATTGACGCCAAGTTCCCCATCGAGGACTACCAGCGGCTCATGGAGGCCTACGAATCCGGCGACCTGGCCGCGGTGGAGGCGGCGGGCCGGGCCCTGGAATCCCGGCTGCTGGGCCAGGCGCGGGACATCCGGGACAAGTACCTGGCCCCGCCCCATACCACCGACTTCGGCTTGCTCTTCCTGCCGTTCGAGGGCCTGTACGCCGAGGCCCTGCGGCGGCCCGGCCTGCTGGAGCGCCTCCAGCGGGAATGCAAGGTGACGATCGTCGGCCCCACCACCCTGACGGCCTTCCTCAACAGCCTCCAGGTGGGCTTCCGCACCCTGGCCATCAGCCGGCGGAGCAGCGAGGTCTGGAAGCTCCTGGGTCAGGTGAAGGCGGAGTTCGCCCGGTTCGGGGGCACCCTGGAAGCGGTCCAGAAGAAGCTCGACGAGGCGAGTTCCCGGCTGGGGGAGGTCTCCCGGGGGCGGGAGCGCCTGGAACGCCGTCTGGCAGGCGTGGAGACCCTTCCTGATGGGGGAGGCGACCCGGGGGATCCGGCCGGGATGTTGAGGCTGGCCCCATAAATCACTTCACAATTCCGGGCGGCGTCCTAGGATGCGGGCAGCACCGGGAGGCAGGATGCACAAGGGGCGCGAGCGGCACGCCAGCAATGAGGTGATCGCCGTGGACCGCAACTACGTTCCGATGCTGGAAGTGAGTCGCCGCCGGGCGCTCTGCGCGGTGGTGGCGGGACGTGCGCATGTGTTGGATCCGGCCACTTTCGAGCGCCATGGGAACCTGGAAGGCCGCCTCGACCTCATCATTTTTCCCCACGTCCAGGCCTGCAGTGATTCCAAGCTCCTGCCGGGCCGCCTCGAACGGCGGGTGCTCAGGCGGGACCATTTCACCTGCCAGTACGAAGGCTGCCAGCGGAAGGCGACCACGGTGGACCATGTGGTGCCCCTCTGCCAGGGGGGGTCCACCACCTGGCAGAACCTGGTGGCCTGCTGCCTTCCCTGCAACCAGAGCAAGGGGGGGCGGACGCCCGAACAGGCTGGCATGCGCCTGAAGAATCCCCCCAAAGGGCCCCGGGCCCACCTCTTCGAGCGCTTCGAGGAACTGCTCCGGCGGGCCAGCGCCGCCTGAAGGCACGGTCGGAAGCCTCGCCCCAAGATGGGATTAATTTGCCCACCTGCTTTCGGCCCGGGCGGAAAGGCGCATGGATACTGGACCGTCACCATCGGCCTAAAAAGTTCCGCTATTCATTTACAATATGCAAACGAATAAAGCCAGGAATTCGGACTTTCCTTTTGCAGGTGCGGGGCCTAGGCTCCTATCTAGGGAGGAAAGCTCATGCCTACAGTGGATATCAGTTCCCAGACCGGAAAGGACTTTGCCGGGGATGCCCTGCTGGTACCTGTGTTCTCCGGACGGGAGCGCCACAGGCTTCCGCTGGCCATCAGCAAGGTTGCGCGCCAGGTGATGGATGAAGGGGATTTCAAGGCCGATTATCTTGAAATCGTTCCGCTCCACCATCCCAACGGCGTGAAGGAGACCCGCTGGATGGTGCTCATCGGCCTTGGCGACGAGGAGAAGATCACCCTCAACAAGATCCGCAAGGCCGTGGGCGCCGCGGCCCGTTCCGCACTCAAGCGTAAGTGGACGCGCATCGGCATCCTGGCCCCCTCCACCTCCACGCTGGAGCACGACCTCGTGCAGACCGCCATCGTCGAGGGAGCACTGCTCGCGAATTACGATCTCGTTTCGTTCAAGGGCGGGAAAACGGAACCCAAGCAGTTCGCCTCGGTGGAGGTATTCACCAATGGGGACGACACCCGCAAGGCCCGCCGGAAGCTGCCGGTGATCGAGGCCGGCGTGGCCGCCTGCCATCGGGTCCGCGATATGGCCAACACGCCAGCGGGTGATCTCTATCCCGAGGTTTTCGCGGATACGGCGGCGAAACTCGCGAAACAGCACAAGCTCCATTGCGAGGTGCTGGATGTCCCCGCCCTGGAGAAGGGCGGCTTCCGGGCCCTCCTGGGGGTGGGCCAGGGCAGCGCCAAGCCGCCGCGGATGGTGAAGCTGGAGTACAAGCCCAAGGAGAAGGCGAAGAAGCACATCGTCCTGGTGGGGAAGGGCGTCTGCTTCGACTCCGGCGGCCTCTCCCTGAAGGACGCCTCGAACATGGAGACCATGAAGGACGACATGACCGGGGCTGCCATCGTCCTGGCAACCTTGGTGGCCTGCGCCCAGGTTGAGGCGCCGGTCCAGGTCACCGGACTCCTGGGCCTGGTGGAGAACATGCCCTCGGGCACCAGCTACAAGCCGGGGGACGTGCTGCGCACCCGGAGCGGAAAGACCGTCGAGGTGCTGAACACCGACGCGGAGGGCCGCCTCGTGCTGGCCGATCTGCTCAACTTCGCCACGGAGCTCGGCGCCGACCACGTCGTGGACTTCGCCACCCTCACCGGAGCCGCCATGGTGGCCATGGGGGATGGGGTGTCCGCCGTCATGGGCACGGACCAGAAGCTGGTGGACCGCCTCCTCGATGCCGGCTCCGCGGCGGGGGAGCACCTCTGGCAGCTTCCCCTGGTGGAGGAGTACGCCGAACAGCTCAAGAGCCCCCTGGCCGACCTGAAGAACATCTCGGGCACGCGGTGGGGCGGCACCATCGTCGCGGGGCTGTTCCTCCGGGAGTTCGCGGGGGATGCCTCCTGGGCCCATGTGGACCTCTCGGGCAGCTGGTCCTCCAAGGAGCGGGACTATCGGCCCCAGGGCGCCACCGGGGAAGGCCCGCGCCTCCTCCTGGAATGGCTCATGGACTGACGGGCTGGATCCGCGGGGGACGCCGGTCGGGCGTGCCCCCCGCGGGGAGCGGACCCATCCTTGCTGTGGCTGCAGGGAGGGCGGGGCGTGGTGGGCCTGGATGCCAGGGAACTCATGGTGGTCGCGCAGATCGAGGCCCGGGGGATCCGCGATCCCAGGGTCCTGGCGGCCCTGCGGGAGGTGCCCCGCCACCGCTTCGTCCCCCCGGAATGGCGGTCCGAGGCCTACGAGGATCACCCCCTCCCCATCGGCCACGGCCAGACCGTCTCCCAGCCCTACATCGTCGCCTTCATGGCGGAGGCGCTGGGCCTGAATGGGACGGAACGGGTCCTGGAAGTGGGCTCGGGAAGCGGCTACTTCGCGGCCGTGCTTTCCCATCTGGCGGGCGAGGTGGTGGGCCTTGAGCTGGAGCCTGATCTGGCGGCCCGCTCGGCGACCCTGCTCGCGGATCTGGGGATCCTGAACGCGGCCCTCCACCTGGCCGATGGCCGGAAGGGCTGGCCTCCCGGCGCGCCGTACGAGGCCATCGTGCTCAGCTGCGCCACCGGGGACGTGCCCGGGGCCCTGTGGAGGCAGCTGGCACCTGGCGGGGTGCTGCTGGCGCCCCTCGGTTCCCCCGGGGATGTCCAGTGGCTCACGCGTTTCAAGGGGGGGCCGGGACGCTCCGAACGCCTGCTGCCCGTGGCCTTCGTGCCCCTGCGGTAAGTCAGGAGATCGGCTCGATCCGGAACCCGGAGCGGTCCAGGAACCGGAGGACGGCGGCCATGTCCAGCCTGGCAGGAAGTCCACTCCAGGGTTGCGAAGGGCGGAACATGGAAAGCATGTCCTCGGGGCAGCCCACCTGTTCGTAGAGGCGTTCCACATGGCGGGCGAGTCCCGGCACGGTTGCTTCGGTGGCCAGGGCCTCCCGCAGGAGGGCCAGGCGCCAGCGATCCTGGGCCTGGGCCCAGCGGAGGCTACCGGGTCGCGGAGCTCTCCCAGTGGCTTGGGCACAGGCGGCCCAGAGGGCGGCTTCGAAGGGGCGGGGATCCGTCTCGAGAGGGACCGCGGCGAGATCCAAGGCCTGGATCCAGGCGCGGACCTCCGAGGGTTCCAGGAATCCGAAATCGTGGCCGACCACGACATCATCCCAGCCGGGCTCGCCCAGGTGGGTACGGAAGGTGTCCAGGGCTGGGATGGGCATCGGCGGCCTCAGGTGAGCAGGTGGAGAGCCAGATGGGCGGCCGCCCGCGCCGTGGCGGCACCGCCCTCGAGATCGGGCGCCAGTTCCATCACGTCCGCCCCCACCCAGGGTTGGTCCCACTGGCGCGACAGACGGACCAGTCGCAGCGCCTCGGCCAGCTCGAGTCCGCCGGGAACCGGTTCGGCCACTGCCGGGGCGATGGAGGGATCGAGGACATCCAGATCAACACTCAGGTACGCGGGGCCGTCTCCCACGCGGGCGATGTCCCCCTTGAGGTGGGCGGCCAGGCGTGGATCGCGGAGGTCCGCTGGGGTCCACATCCGCACACCGGCATCCTGGAGGAAGGCGAGCTCGTCGCCATCGAAGCGGGGCGCCCGGAGACCCGCCTGGACCACCCGGGCGGGATCCAGGAGTCCCTCCAGGATCGCCTGTCGGACCCAGGTACCGTGATGGAGCTCCGCGCCCCAGGCATCGCCACCGGCCGCGTCCGGGTGGGCGTCGAGGTGCAGGAGCCCCAGGGGACCGTGACGTCGCGCGAGGGCCCGCAGCGCCCCCAGGGTCATGGCATGGTCCCCGCCCAGGAGGAAGGGACGCGCGCCGAAGGCGGCCCAGGCTCCCACGGTGCTCCGGACGGATTCCAGGGCCTCTGGCAGCGAGAAGGGCAGGGTGGGGATGTTGCCCCCGTCCACCCAGCCTTCGGCCGCCACCGGCAGGTCCGTCCATCCTTCCCGGAGGCGCTCGGGCATGGGACGGGTGCCCAGACCCAGGGTGGCCGCCCGAAGGGCCCAGGGACCCATGCGGGCGCCAGGGCGGTGGAGCACTCCGGCATCGCAGGGAACGCCGAGGATGACCCCGGCCGCCGCCTGGGGTTCCCAGGTGAAGGGCAGGCCGAGGAAGGAGGTCAGGCCCGTCCGCAGTCCCTGCATCAACGTATCAACGGGCATGGGCTCTCCGGGGGGGCGAGGGCGGTACGGAAGGCGGCGATCCAGGCCGCGGGATCGGGGAAGTCGCCGGGATGCAGGGGCTCCAGGGATTCCACCCGCAACGGCGTACGGGTCGCCAGGAGGATCCGGAGGTGGGGCAGGAGGGTCTCCGCCCCGGTCCAGGGGTAGTGGCCGGCGGGGCTGCTGAGGCGGAAGGGCTGGGCTGGCAGCCCCAGCGCGTGGACCGCGCGCAGTCCCCCCTCATAGAAGGGCGCCAGCCGGTCCCCCCGCGTGGTGGTTCCCTCCGGGAACAGGAGCATGTCCCGGCCTCCCCGCAGGGAGCCGCAGAAGGCCGCCAGGGCGGCGGCCCGGCTGCCCGGCGATTCCCGATCCACGAAGTGGAGGCCGCAGCGACGGGCCCAGCCGCCGATGAGGGGATAGTCCGCCACCTCGCCCTTCGCCACGGTGCCCATGGGACGCAGGCTCATGAGTACCACCGGGTCCACCCAGCTGAGGTGGTTGGCCACCCACAGGGGCAGGTCCACGCGGGGGCGGCCGATGATTTCCACCTCGAGCCCGAGGGCCGGGAGCAGCTGCCGGGCCCATCGGTGGAGGGCCACCTGGGGCTCGCCGCTCGCGGCCAGGCGGGGCAGGAGGGCGCTGGTCGGCCAGAGGACGCCGGTCCAGGTCACGGTCGGGCCTAGGAGACCAGCTTCAGCCGGGTGTACCGGGCGCGGACCCGTTCCAGGTCGGCCCGGGTGATCACCGACCACAGGCGCACGTCCCCCGGTCCGTAGAAATCCCGCACCTCCTCGACCACGCGGGCCCCGAGGGCCACATGGATGCTCCGGGCGTCCGAATTGCCCGGCTCCACCAGGAAGCGGCACTCGTCCACATCTTCCTGTACGAGCTTGGCCACCATGGCCCGGATGAGCAGGTAGTTCACCCGGCTCTTCTGGTAGTCGGGGTGCACGGCGAGGGTGGCGCAGTAGGCGACCTTCCCTTTGGCGAAGTTCAGGGCGTACCCGGCGGGGCGGTCGCCGTCCAGGGCGAGGAAGCACCAGTCGCGGTAGAGCTCCGTGCAGAGGCGGAGGTAGTGCGGGCAGAGCTCTCCACTCCCGTCCTCCCGCCAGATCTCGGATTCCAGCCGGCGAAGGTGCCGGAAATCATCGCGGGTGAGGGCGCGGACGACGTAGCGGGAGCCTTCCGGGTGGGGGTGCAGCGTCTCGATGGTCATGGGTCCTCCCTGGGGGTGGTACCAGGGTGGGCCCGGGGCATGACAGACCTGTGGCGGGGCCGCGAACTCGACGGCGACTGTCGGGAACAGTCCAGTGACGGGATCCCCTTCAGGTGGATCCCACCGTGGAACGGATTTCCAGGCTCGCCCGGGCCGATGACGGCGGGATGACGACGGAGGAACGTCTGCGTAAGTCCCGGATCAGAAGTAGGGCATCACCAGTTTCAGGAAGCCGCCCGCCAGCAGGGCGCTCACGGGGATCGTCAGCACCCAGGCCACGACCATGTTCCCGGCCACGCCCCAGCGCACCGCCGAGACGTTGGTGCTGGCTCCCACCCCCATGATGGAGCCGGCGATGACGTGGGGGGTGCTCACGGGGATCCCGGCGCGGGCCGCGCCGAGGATGACCACGGCGGAGGAGGTCTCCGCCGCGAACCCGTGGATGGGCTTGAGGGTCACGATCTTCGTGCCCATGGTCTTGATGATCCGCCATCCCCCGGACATGGTGCCGAGGCCCATGGAGAGGGCGCAGATGAACTTCACCCAGATGGGAACCACGACATGTGCGCCGGCGCTGCCCAGCTTCCCGTAGGTGATGAGGGCCAAGGCGATGATGCCCATGGATTTCTGCGCGTCGTTGGTGCCGTGGGCGAAGGCCATGGCGCTCGCAGAGAGCAGCTGGAGCTTGCGGAAGGCCACGTTGACGCGGTGCACGATCATCCGCCGGAACAGCCAGAGCATGGCCAGGATGAGGATCATGGCGATGAAGAACCCGAGGATGGGGGAGATGATCAGGAAGGTGATGACCTCCTTGAGCTTCTCGGTATGGAGCGCGGCCCGGCCCGCATGGGCCACCACGGCGCCGGCCAGGCCACCGACGAGGGCGTGGCTGGAGCTCGAGGGGATCCCGAACCACCAGGTGATGAGGTTCCAGGTGATGGCAGCCAGCAGCGCCGCGACGACCACGGCTGGGATCACCAGGCTGCTGTCGGCAATCCCCTTGGCGATGGTGGTGGCCACCTCCACGCCCATGAGCGCGCCGCCGAAGTTGAGGACTCCGGCCATCAGGACCGCCTTCCGGGCGGAGAGGACGCCCGTGGACACCACCGTGGCGATGGCGTTGGCGGTGTCGTGGAACCCGTTGATGTAGTCGAAGACCAGGGCGAGAAGAACGATGATGACCAGGGTGAGGATCATGGAATCCTCAGGCGTTCTTCATGACCGTGGACCCGACCACCTTCGCCACGAGCTCGATCTTGTCCGTGGCTGCCTCCACCTGCTCCAGGATCTCCTTCCACTTGATGAGCTGGATGGGGTCCTTGGGATCCTCGAAGAGCTCGGCCAGGGCAGCGTGGTAGATGGAATCGGCCTTGTTCTCGAGGGTGTGGACCCGGCGGATCCTGTCCCGGATCTCCTTCCGGTTGGACATGCTCCGCAGGGAGCGCACGAGATGGAGCAGCTCTCCGGCGCCTTCCACCAGGAGGGAACTCATTTCCGTGATGGCGGGCTTCACCGCGGAGATCCGGTAGAGGATGAGGCGCTCACAGACCGCATGGAGGCAGTCCACCACATCGTCAATCGCGTGGGCGAGGTGGAGGATGTCCTCGCGCTCGATGGGCGTGACGAAGGTCTGGTTGAGGCGATCGACGATCTCGTGGGTGAGGTCGTCGCCGGCGTGCTCATGGTCCTTCATCTGGCGGCGCAGCTCGGCGAACCGGATGGGGTCGCCGGTGCGGACCTCGCGGTCGAAGAGCTGGGCGGCCTGGTAGGCGTTCCCGGTGGCGGATTCCAGCAGGTCGAAGAAGACCATCTCCCGCGGCTTCAGCCAGCGCATCAAGGCATTCATGGACATGGAAGCTCCCGAGCCAACCTCCCAACTCTACTTGGTTCGGACGCGTGACCGGAGCGTAAATTGCCTGTTCGCCCCTGGCGCGAGGCCGCCGGGGGTGTATGGTCGAGCAGCATGGACCAGGATCCCTCCGCACGGCGTGAAGCCGGATTGCCGGCCTTCATGGGCCGGGCCCTCCTGTCGCTCTCCGCCATGCTCTTCCTCGGCGTGGGGCTGGGCATGACCCTGCGCCACGGCCTCGACTCCCTGTGGACCCTGGGCCTGGTGGCGACCCTGGCCTGGCTCCTGGTGCTCATGGCCCGGTGGCAGGTCCGGATGGTGGCGGAACCCCTGGGGCAGCTCCTGAGCGAGGCGCGCCCCATGGCCATCGAGGACCTGCCCGGGGCCTGGACGGCCCTGGAGCAGGAGAACTCTGACCTGCGGGAGCGGGCGGCCCGGGAGGACCACCTGCTGAGGAGCATGATGACCCGCCTCGAGGAGGGGGTCCTCCTGTTCGGAGCATCCAGCGCCCTCGAGAGCTTCAACCCCGCCGCCCAGCGCCTGCTCGGCCTCGGCGCTCCCCTTGCGACGGGCATGTCCCCCCTGGAGGTGTTCCAGGATGCCGAGAGCCCCGTCGCCATCCAGCGCGCCTACCTCGGGGTCCCGGCCGAATGGCGCCTGGAACGGGCGTCCCGGGTGCTGAGGCTGCGCGCCATCCCCTTCGCGCCCTCGGGATCCACCACCGGCGTGCTGCTGACCCTGGACGACATTACCCGGCAGGAGGCGCTGGAGACCACCCGCCAGAAGTTCATCTCCAACGTGAGCCACGAGCTGAAGACCCCCGTGACGGTCATCCGTATTGCCGCCGAGAACCTCCTGGATGAGCGGCTTTCCGAGGCGGGACAGGCCAGCGCCCAGGCCCTCCTCCGCTCCGTGGACAGGCTGGCCCTCCTCCTCGGGGACGTCTCGGAGCTGAGCCGCATCGAGAGCGGGGCCCTCCGGCTCGTGCCCGAGCCGGTGGATCTCGCGGGCTTCCTGGCCTCCTTCAGGGAGGACTTCGAGGCCCGGTACGCGGCTTCCGGCATCCAGCTGGCCCTCCAGGGTGCCTTCCCCGAGGGGACCGGCGTGGTGGTGGATCCCCTGCGGCTCAGCCAGATCCTGGAAAACCTCGTGTCCAACGCGGTGAAATTCAGCCCGCCGGGCGGCACCGTGGGAGTGGCCGTCACCGTGGCCGGCCAGCGCATGCAATGGGCGGTGTCGGACGAGGGCCCCGGCATCCCCGCTGCGGAGCAGGGCCGAATCTTCGAGCGGTTCTACAGGGCCGCAGGCGCGAAGGCCAAGCCGGGCACGGGCCTGGGCCTGGCCATCGTCAAGCACCTCTGCCGGCTGATGGGCGGCGAGGTGACGGTGGAAAGCCGTCCGGGCGAGGGGGCGTGCTTCAGGGTGACGCTGCCCCTCCTCCCGGTTCAGCCCTCGGAAGGCCCTCCCAGCCGGTAGCCTACGCCCACCAGGGTCTCGATGTGGGAAGCCGCGGATTCCCCGAGCTTGGCCCGGACCCTGTGGACATGGGCGTCAATGGTCCGGCTCTCGCCCAGGTACTCGAGTCCCCAGACCTGCTGGAGGATCTTCTCGCGGGTCAGGACCCGGCGGGGGTTCCGGAGGAAGTAGACCAGCAGCTCGAACTCGCGCCGGGTCAGGTCCACCAGCTGGCCCTCCACCCGCACGGTGTGCATGTCCAGGTCCACCGTGATGGGCCCGTAGGCGAGCTGGGGCTGGGGCTCCGCGCCCGCCGATGCGCCCGGAGGGCCGGCCCGGCGGAGGATGGCCCTGAGGCGGGCAGACAGCTCGCGGGTCGAGAAAGGCTTGGAGATGTAGTCGTCGGCTCCCAGTTCGAGGCCGAGGACCCGGTCAATCTCCTCGCTGCGCGCTGTCACCAGGAGCACGGGCAGTCCCTTGTGGATGGGGTCCTGGCGGATGATCCGCAGCACGTCCAACCCATCCATGTCAGGCAGGCTCAGGTCGAGCAGGGCCGCGTCGAAGCGAGTCCCCTTGCCTGCAGATGCGAGCGCCTGAATGGCCTCCTGTCCCGTGGCGACAGGGGTGATCCCGAACCCGTCGCGGCGGAGATGCTGCTCGAGGCCCAGGCGGATGTCGGCATCGTCTTCGAGGAGGAGGATCTGGGGCATGGGGCTACTCCACGGCATTTCCCCTGAGGTACGGATGCTTGGCGCTCCGGCCCTCCAGGATGTAGAGCACCTCCTCGGCGATGTTGGTGGCCTGGTCCGCGATGCGCTCCCAGTTCTTGATGACCAGGATCAGGTGGCTGGCCCGCTCGATGCACAGGGGATCGGCCAGCATGAGGCGGAGCAGCTCGCGGTAGATCTGCCCGTAAAGCTCGTCCACTTCATCGTCGCTCTGGATCACGGCGTGGGCCAGGGGTGCGTCGTGCCCGACGAAGGCGTCCACCGCGCGGCGGATCATGCTCCGGGTCCGGGCCCCCAGCTGCTCGAGGGAGTCCCCCGCCAGGATCGGCGGATGCACGAAGGCGGTGCGCCGGGCGATGTTGCAGCAGTGGTCCCCCACGCGCTCAAGTTCGGGGACGATCTTGAGGCTCGAGGCGATGAGGCGGAGGTCCCTGGCTGCGGGGGCATGGAGTGCGAGAAGGTCGATGCAGAGCTGGTCCAGCTTGAGTTCCCACTCGTCCAGCTGGCGGTCGAGCGCCTGCACCTGCTCGGCCTTGGCGGACGCGCGCTCCGCAAGGGCCTGGATGGTCAGCTCGATCATCTCCTCAGCGATGCCGGCCATGGCCATGATGCCGTCGCGGAGGTTCTTGAGTTCGGTGTCGAAGGATCGCATCAGCCGAACCTCCCCGTGATGTAGTCCTCGGTCATGCGTTCCCTCGGTGTGGTGAAGATCCGTTCGGTGAGGTCCATTTCGACCATTTTCCCGAGCCAGAAGAAGGCAGTGTAGTCGCTCACGCGGGCGGCCTGCTGCATGTTGTGGGTGACGATCACGATGGTGAGGCTGTCCTTGAGCTCGAAGATGAGCTCCTCGATCTTGGAAGTGGCGATGGGGTCGAGGGCCGAGCAGGGCTCATCCATGAGCAGGACTTCGGGGTGCACGGCCAGGGCGCGGGCGATGCAGAGGCGCTGCTGCTGGCCGCCGCTCATGCCGGTGGCGCTGTCCTTCAGGCGGTCCTTGACCTCGTCCCAGAGGGCCGCCTTGCGGAGGGCGTCCTCCACCAGATCATCCAGGGTGGCGCGGTCCCTGACGCCGAAGAGACGCGGGCCGAAGGCCACGTTCTCGTAGATGGATCGCGGGAAGGGGTTCGGCTTCTGGAAGACCATCCCCACGCGCCGGCGCAGGTCCACCTGGTCAATGCCGCCGCGGTTGATGTCCACGCCGTCCATCAGCATGTCCCCGGTGACGCGGACCTGGCTCGAGACTTCGTGGATGCGGTTGAAGCATTTGAGGAACGTGCTCTTGCCGCACCCGCTGGGGCCGATGATGGCCGTGGCCCGTTCCGCGTGGATGTCCATGGAGAGGTCGTGCAGGATCTTCTTCTCGCCGTACCAGAAGTTCATCCCGCGCACGGCGAGCTTCACGGGCTTGGTCTCTGGGATCTGGGGGTTGAGCATCAGCGGGTCCGGCGTCGGATGGCCCGGTCCAGCAGGCGGACCAGGAGGTTGAGCACGAGAAGCACCAGGATCATCACGGCGGCGGTGCCGGCCGCGATCTGGGAGGCGTCGGGGAGGGTCCCGTCGGATGTGACATACCAGAGGTGGACCGACAGGGTCTCCCCGGGGACGGACAGCCTGAAGTCGGGGAACTTGTCGCTCGTGTTGGTGCCGGCGGTGAAGACCAGGATCGCGCTCTCTCCGAAAGCCCGGCCGGCGGTGAGCACGACCCCGGTGAGGATCCCGGTGGCGGCGTAGGGGAGGGCCACCTTGAGGATGGTCTGGAGCTTGGTCGCCCCGAGGCCGTAGCTCGCCTCGATCAGCTCCCGGGGAACCGCCCGGAGGCTCTCCTCCGTGACCCGGGTGATGACAGGCACGTTCAGGAGGGCGAGGGTGAAGGCCCCCGACCGGATGGAGAAACTCCAGCCCATCATCTGGACGAAGAGGATCATGCCGAAGAGCGCCAGGACGATGGAGGGGGTGGCCGCAAGGGTCTCCACGCAGAGCCGGAAGAACCTCAGGGCCCGCCCCTGGCCCGCGTATTCGGCCATGTAGATGCCCGCGCCCACCCCTATGGGAAGCGCCAGGATCAGCGAGATGGCCACCAGGTAGAGGGAGTTGAGGAGTTCCGGGGCGATGCCGCCGCCGGCGTCCAGCGTCTTGGGCATGCTGGTGAGGAAGTGGAGGTTGAGCTCCGGCCAGCCCTGCTTCAGGATGGCGCCCACGAACACCAGGAGGACGCCCACGAAGGTCAGGGCGACCAGCCAGAGCACGGCGTGCATGGTGCGGTCCGCCAGTTTCGCCCGGGTTCGGACCTTGAAGTCGGGAGTGTCCATCACGCGTGCTCCTGCCGCCCGAGGCGGCGCGTCGCCAGGATCAGCAGCATGGTGATCAGGTAGAGGAGGAGGCCCATGGCGAAGAGCACGTTGTTCCAGGTGCTGCCCGCGGCGGTGTTCGGGAGTTCCTGGACCAGTTCGGTGGTGAGGGTGGCCGCGGGCGTGAAGAGGAACCGCAGCACCGGCGTCTGGTCCGTCGCCTGGCGCATGAGGAGGATCCACTGGGGGTTGTTCCCGATCACCATCTGGACGGCCATGGCCTCCCCGATGGCGCGGCCGAGGCCCAGCACGCAGGCGGTCAGGAGGCGGGGGCGGGCCGCGGGGATGAGGACGCGCCAGATGGACTGCCAGCGCGTGGATCCCAGGGCCTGGGAGCCTTCGTCCAGGCTCGCGGGGAGGGACTCGAAGGCGTCCGTCGCGAGGCTCACGATGGTGGGGACGATCATCACCGCCAGGATGGCCGCGGAGACGCCGAATCCTGCGGCGGGGGCGTCCGCGAGCCAGGCATGGCCGACCAGGGGGAGGATGACGGTGAGCCCGAAGATGCCGTACACCACCGAGGGGATGCCCACCAGCAGGTCCATGACCTGGCGCATGAGGGTGCGCATCCAGGGCGGGGCGACCTTGGCGATGAAGACCCCTGCGAGCACCCCGGTCGGGGCCGCGATGAGCAGGGCCAGGCCGGTGACGGCGAAGGTCCCCGCCACGAAGGGCAGGATGCCGAAGTGGCCGTCTCCCGGGTCCCAGTTCGTGGAGAGGAAGACCTGGCGGAAGGTGGCCACCTTGTCCGTGTTCCCGGCCATGGGGATGAAGGCGGCGGCGCCCCGGATGGCCAGGAAGTAGAGGATCCCGCCGATGAGGCCGACCACCAGCAGGGTGCAGGCGAGGAGGACGAAGCGCGTTCCCCGGTCCGCGAGGCGGTTCAGGCGGCTGTGACGGAACAGGGGGGCCGTCCGGAGCCGGGCCGGTCCCGCCTGGGCCGGAGGGCCGGGGGCATCCAGGGTGGTAGCGGGGAGGAGGTCATCCATGGCAGGTACCTCGACATGCGACCACCCGGCGGGGGGCCGCCGGGTGGATCGGAGCGATGGGCCGGGCGGGTTTCAGAGCCGGGCCTTGAGGTGCTCGACGTAGGAGACGGGCATGTAGCCGGCCTTCAGGACCACGGTGCTCTGGAACTGGGGGCTCAGCATGTAGTTCAGGAAGTCGTTGGCCACCCGGAGTGCGGCGGGGTTGGTCTTGCCGGGGTTGGTGTAGGCGTGGCCGAAGCTGATGAGGGTGTACTTCCCGGAACCCACGCCCTGCTTGTCGCACACGGCGCCGTTGTAGGCGATGCCGCGGATGCGGCCCTTGTAGAGATCCAGGAACTCCAGCTCGATGAAGGAGATGGCGCCGGGCGTGGAGGCCACCATCTTGGCCACGGTGCCCGAGGCATCCTGGATGAGCTGATTGTCGCTGAAGGGCTTGTCGTGGGCGACGGTGTGCTGGAGGACGGCGCGGGTGCCCGAGGAGGTCGGGCGGTTGATCCGGATGATCCGGAGGTTGGCGCCGCCGACCTGGTTCCAGTTGTTGATCTTCCCGGTCCAGATGTCCTCGGCCTGCTGGGGGGTCAGGCTGCTCACGCCGACGCGGGGATTGGCGATGAGGGTGAAGGGCTCGATGACCAGGTTGTGGTTCACGATGCCGGTCCTGTCCTGGGCGGGCGTCGCGAAGACATCGGAGATCCCGATGGTGCAGCCGCCGCTCACCACCTGGTTGAGGCCGGTCATGGACCCGCCGCCGCTGACGGCGATCTGGACGCCGGGGTGGGACTTCATGTAGTTCTCCGCGGCCTGCTTGACCAGGGGCCCGAGGGCGGTGGAGCCCATCACGGTCACGGTCTGGGCGGATGCTGGGACCAGCGCCAGGGCGGCAAGGGCCGCGAGCGCCAAGGTTCGGATCTTCATGGGTTCCTCCTCGATGCCATCCAGCCTGGAGGCCCGGCGTGAACCCCGAAGCCTTCGGGTGTGACATCCCTGTAAACTCGGCGTCGGTCGTGCTTGCACCCCGGGGAACAAGTTGTTTTAATGTGTGGAGATCCTGCGGGTTGATCGAGGCTGCGACCTCCTGGCCCCGGGGATCGGTCCCCGTTCACTCGGGGCGGCCGAAGCCAGGGCAGGGCCCCTTCGGCACCCCGACCTCCCATCCCCCATCCCATGCATCGAGCCGCCGGATCCGCGCCGGTCCCCGCGCGCCGTCCGGCCCCCAGAGGAGCCTCCTTGAGCTCAAAGAAAATCATGATGATCAATGCCACCGATCCCGAAGAGATCCGCGTGGCGACCCTGATTGACGGCGTGTTGTTCGACTATGACGTCGAGTTCCTCCACAACGAGAAGATCAAGGGGAACCTGTACAAGGCCAAGGTGGTCCGCGTGGACACCAGCCTCCAGGCCGCCTTTGTCCACTTCGGCGGCCAGAAGAACGGGTTCCTCCCCCTGGGGGAACTGCCCCGGGAGCTGGGCGGGGATGGCCGGCGGGGTCGGATCCAGGATCTCCTCCAGCGGGACCAGGAGATCCTCGTCCAGGCGGTGCGCGAGGAACTGGGTTCCAAGGGCGCCATGATGACGGGCCAGATCAGTTTGGCGGGCCGCTACCTGGTGATCACGCCCGGGAATCCGGTCAACGGGATCAGCCGGAAGATCGAGAGCACGGAGGAGCGTCGCCATTTCAAGCAGCTCATTGACAGCCTGGACATCCCGGCCGATACCGGCGTGATCGTCCGGACCGCCAGCCTGGGCGTGACTCGGGATGACTTCCAGCGGGACCTGGAGTACCTCCTGGACATGCACAAGGAGGTGCTGAACCGATACCGGCACCGCCAGGGACCGGGGCTGGTCTGGCAGGAGGACGACGTCGTCACCCGCACCCTGCGGGACGCCTTCACCGCCGACATCGAGGAGGTGGTGATTGACGACCTGGACACCTTCCACGCCGCCCAGGCCTTCTTCCGGCGCATCATGCCGCAGCATCTGGAAGTGCTGAAACACTACACGGGGAAGAAGCCCCTGTTCACGCGCTTCCAGCTCGAGGAGCAGATTGACCGGGTCTACGGCCGGAAGGTCCCGCTGCCCAGCGGCGGCGCCCTGGCACTGGACCAGACCGAGGCCCTGGTGGCCATTGACGTGAACAGCGGGAAGACCTCCGGGGACGGCGTGGAGGACATGGCCTTCAAGACCAACCTGGAGGCGGCCGAGGAGGTGGCCCGCCAGCTCCGCCTGCGGGATCTGGCCGGCCTCATCGCCATCGACTTCATCGACATGAAGCGCGAGACCCACATCCGCGCCATCCAGGACCGCCTGGTGGAATGCCTCAAGGCCGACAAGGCCCGGATGGAGGTGGGGAAGATCAACCGCTTCGGCGTGCTGGTGATGACCCGGCAGCGCATCCGGCCGAGCCTGCAGCACGTCAACCACGAGAGCTGCCCCACCTGCGCGGGCACGGGGAAGGTCAAGACCATCGAGGCCCTGGCGCTCTCGGTGGTCCGTCGCCTGCACGGCATCCTGGCCAAGGGTGGGATCGGCGAGATCCGCGTGAAACTCGCGCCCGCCATCGCCACCGCGGTCATGAACCAGAAGCGCCGGGAACTCGTCGAGATGGAGGAGCAGAGCGGCGCCCGGATCCTCGTCCAGGCCGACTGGTCCATGGCCTACGGCGAGATGACCGCGGAGGTCGAGCGCGCGGACGAGGCGCCCGCCGAGAAGCCGGCGCCGAAACCGACGCGCGAGCGGGGGGGCGCTCCCGAGGACGAGACCGTGGTGCTGGGCGGGGACAGCCCCATCTCCTTCGACAAGGCCCTGGGCGATGGCCCCAAGGCCGTCAAGGACACCTTCAAGTACGACCGCCGCGATGTGCAGCGGGCGGCCCTGGACGAGCGGGAGCGCCTGCGGGCCCTCTTCGAGAGCGCCAAGCCGGAGGAGGAGATCGCCGAGGATGCCGCCTCCGAGGAACCCGAATCCAAGGAGGGCGGCAAGCGCAAGCGGCGCCGGCGCCGACGGAAATCCGCGGGGGAGCGCCCCGAGCTGGACCACCCGCAGGAGGCAACCCGGGAGGCCTCCCCGCAGGCCCTCCCCGAGGCGCCTTCCGCGTCCCTCCCGGAGCCCGCGCCCGAACCCCCGAAGGCGACCGCCGAGCTGCTGGCCAGCCTTGCCGTTCCCAGTGCGCGGCCGCGCTTGGCGGCCCCTCCCGCGGCAGCCGAAGAACCGGTCCGCCCCAAGCCGAAGCGGACGCCCCGCCCCAAGGTGACCGTGGCGGCCGAGCCGGAACCGGCTCCGCCGGCGCCGGAGCCTGAGGCGGCCCCCGCCGAGGCCAAGCCGAAGCGCCGTGTCCGGAAGGCCGAGGCGACTACCGAGGCCCCGGCTCCCAAGCCCAGGACCTCGCGGTCCAAGAAGCCCGTGGTCGAGTAGCCCGTGGCGATCTACTGGATAGCTCCCCTCGCTTCCCTGGCCACCTTGCTGGGGGGGTGGGGCGTGGTGCGCTTCCTCCAGGGGCGGGCCCAGTACATGCGGATGCTTTCGGGACTGGCCGCCGGCTACCTCCTGTCCGTCACCCTCGTAAGGGTGGTCCCGGAGTGTATCGAGCCGGCCCTGGGAGGGGACCGGAACGCCTTCTGGGTGCTGGCCGGGTACCTGCTGGTCCACGTCATGGAGCACGGCATCACGGGGCATTTCCACTACGGAGAGGAGACCCACCACAGCAGCCACCTGAGCGGCGTGATGGCCCTCGTGGGCCTCTCCCTGCACAGCCTCATGGATGGCGTGGCCATCGGCGTGGCCTTCGCCATGGGCGGTAACCTCGGATCCCTGGTGATCCTGGGCATCCTCCTCCACCGGATTCCGGAGGGCGGCACCATCGCGTCCATCTTCCTGGTCCATGGATTCGGACGGCGCGGCGCGCTCCTGGCCGCTGCCACCCTGGCCGTGGCGGCGCTCATCGGTGCCTGGGGCCAGACCGTCTTCCACCTGCCCGGCGGGCCCACCCTCGGGATCACAGCGGGGCTCACGCTCTACGTGGCAAGCTCGGACCTCCTGCCCGAGGTCCAGAAGGAACCGGGATTCCGCGGGGCTCTCTCCCTGCTTGCGGGCGTCGGGGTCTTCCTCCTGGGGACGCGTTTCCTGCCCCACATCCACTGAGGCCATGATGGGCGGGGGACGGAGCCTGGGGCTGGCGCTCGGTGCGGTCGCAGCCACCCTGGCGGCCCAGGCTCTGCCACCCATTCCCGTGGCGCCGCCCCTGGGCGCACCCAGTCCTGCAGAGCTGCTGCCCCTTCGTCCCTACTCCTTGCAGGCGCTCCCTGGGGCGGGCCAGGTCCCCTTCGACTGGCGGGGGGAGCGTGTCAGCGAGCACGGGGACACCTGGATCCTGGAGAAGGGCGCGATCCAGACGGAGGGCCTGCTCCTCCTGGCGGATCGCATCGAGTACCACCTGGCAGCGGGGATCCTGGAGGCCGAGGGGCATATCCGCCTCGAGGCCCCGGATCTCAGGCTCCGCTGCGAGCGGCTGCGCATGGACTGGAACCGCAAGTCGGGGGAGGCCTGGGCCCTCAAGATGGATCTGCCCCCAAGCTGGAGCTTGACCTCCAGCCACGTGGCCTTCACCACCCTGCGCCTGTGGAGCTTCGACCAGGTCGAGCTCACGCCCTGTCCCGAGGTGAAGCCGGGGTGGAGCGCCAAGCTCTCCAGCCTCAAGGTGAACCTCGACGGGTTTGCCCATCTCTGGAATCCGGAGATCCGGCTGGGCCCGGTCCCCATCTTCTACCTGCCCTGGGCCATCTATCCGGCCCAGGCCAAGCGGACCTCCGGCTTGATGCCCCCCCTCCTCGGCGCCTCCAGCACCCTCGGTACGGAATTCGGTCTCTCCTACTACCAGGTGCTCGGGGACACGGCGGACGCCACCTTCTCGCCGGAGTACTTCAGCAAGGAGGGCATGCTCTGGGGCGGGGAAGCGCGCTGGAATCCCACCCCCACGCACATCGGCTCCTTCTCCGGCGAGACCATCCACCAGCGCTCCCTGGATACCGAGCGCTACCGCTACTCCCTCAAGGAGGTCTGGCAGCGCGAAGACGGCTGGCAGCTGAGCGCCGACGTGAACCAGGCCTCGGACAGCCTTGTGGATGCCGATTTCGGCAGCGGGATGGCCCATCTCGGCCAGCCGAGCTTCGATTCGTCCATCTACCTCGGGCGCGCCACGGCCCTCGGCAGCCTGAGCCTGACCATGGCCGAGCAGCGCTCGTTCTTCTACACCAGCCAGCAGGGGGACCCCTTCTACAGCCCGGACTTCCCGGCTTCCCTCCGGCGGCGGATCCTGCCCCAGGGGGAGTTCCGGTTCTTCCCCACGGAGCTGTTCGGCCCCTTCTACCTGGATGGAGGTGTCCGGCTCGGGCGCTTCGCCTATCACATTGACAGCACCGACACGTCCCCCACCCAGGACTTCGCCTGGGGCCGGGAGGATGCCGACACCCGGATCCACGGGCGCCTGGGCCAGTGGGGACCCTTCCGTGCGGACCTGGAAGTCATGGGGCGCGCCACCCACTACTCCGCGACCCTGCGCTATCCCATTTTCGATCCCTCCGCAGGCCCGAACGGGACCGCCGTGGATCCCGCGTCGCTTTCGGCGTACAGCCCCTTCCAGGTGGATGGTCCGCCCGCCACCCGCCTGCTGGCCTCGGAGCACCTGCGGCTGTCGGGTCCCCAGCTGGGCAGGACCTTCGACCACGTGTCCCTCTTCGGCTACTCGGGACAGCTCAAGCACATCCTGGAACCCTATTTCGGGGTGACGGCCACCAGCGGGTACAGCGAAGCGGGCGCCGTCCCCCGCTTCGACGCGGTGGACTCGACGCCCGGCGTCAACGAGAGCGCCTCGGGGGAGCGCAGCCTCGAAGTGGGCCTCCGGCAGCATTTCATGGGCCGCTCCACGGAGGAGAACGCCTTCACCGACCTCGCACGGCTCACCATCGCCACCCGCTTCTACGCCACTCCCGTCATCCTGTCGGACGGCCGCTACAAGCGGGGCTGGGCCTCCCTGGACACCAACCTCAGCGTGGAGCCGAGCGACCGGATCCGCCTGAGCCTCCAGCGCTCCTCCGACCTGGGCAGCGGGGGCGCGGACAACGCCCTGAGCCTGGACCTGAAATCGCACCTCGACGACCGCCTGAGCCTCGCCTACTTCTCCACGGGCATCAACCGCTTCCTGGTCCAGCAGCGGGGCATCCGCGTGGGAGGACTGAAGCGCTTCGCGGACGACCGGCTGCGCCTGGAGGTGGACGCCAACTACGACCTGCAGCTCCACACCTTCGCCTCGGGGCAGGCGGCCCTGGCCTTCGTCGAACCGTGCGTGGCCTACACCTTCAAGTTCACCCACATCGCCCTGAACACCACCCTGGTCTCGGGGGGGCGGGAGAACCGCCTTGATTTCACCCTGACCCTCCGGGGCCTCGGGGCCCTGTTCAATTATCGCCGCTGAGCCCGCCGGGGAGGCCCAGGCCCGGGCCGTCGGCCACCTTGACGCAGTTCCGCCCCATGGCCTTGGCCTGGTAGAGGGCCCGGTCCACGGAGGCCACGAGGCTGGAGGGGTCGAGGTCCATGGGGCCCCCCACGCCGAAACTCAGGGTGGGGTTGCAGTGGCCCCCGGCCGGGAGCTCGACGGGCTCCTCGTCAATCCTCCGGCGGAGCTTGTCGGCCACCTCCACCCCGGCCTTCAGGGCGGTTTCCGGCAGGAGGATGGCGAACTCCTCGCCGCCGATGCGGAAGGCGAGATCGGATTTCCGCAGGCCCGAGCGCAGGCGCGCCGCCAGCTCCTTGAGCACGACATCGCCGGCCGGATGCCCGAACCGGTCGTTCACCAGCTTGAACTGGTCCACGTCCGCCAGGAGCAGCACGAAGGGGCGGCCGTTGCGCTCCCACTGGTTGAGGGCATGCTCGAGGTTCTGGTCGAAGGCCCGGCGGTTGAGAAGCCCCGTGAGGGAGTCCGTCAGGACCTCGTCCCGGAGGGCGGCGGCCTCGATCTCGAGCATGCGCCTCCGCTCCTGGAGGTCGAGGAGCACGCTCTCGTACTCCGCCTGGATGCGTTTGGCGTGGATCCACTCGATGGCCCGCTTGCAGGCGTGGAGCAGGCGGGGGCCCGAGGCCGGCGAGGACACCCAGTCCCCGATGCCCGCGAGCAGCAGCTTGCGCTGCGCGGCCTCGTCCTTCGTCTGCCCGATGAGGATGGTATGGGGGAGCAGGCCCGCCTCGCGGAGCTGTGCGAGCAGGTCCAGGGTCCGCTCCACGCCCCCTCCCGACAAGCCGAGCAGCATCACGGGCGCCCGGAGGGCCTGCTGGGCCTGGAGGGCGTTCCGGAACGGGGGCGTCTCGACCGAGAGGTGGAAGTGCTGGAGCAGGGTGCGGATCCGCCGGGCCTGGTCCACCCGCAGGCCCAGGGCGAGGACCGCGACCGGGGGGGAGCCTGCGGCGGATCCGGTCCCCTCCAGGAGGGGACCCAGATGGTTCAGCAGCTGCTGGATCGTGGATGCCGCCGGGATGAATCCGTCCCCCTCCGCGGCCAGGAGGGCCTGCTGGTCCTCCTCGTTCGGCGGATGGGGGGTCACCAGGAAGATGGGGATGTGCCTGAACAGGACCCTGGCTTCGCCCCGGAGGAGGCGGCAGAACCTGAAGCCGTCCAGGGGAGCTCCGTCGGCGTCCACGATCACGACATGGACCTCGTTCCAGGGGTCCCCCGCGAGGGCCGCGAGGGTGGTCGGGTAGAAGAGCACCTGGTGTCCCGCCCCCTCGAAGGCCATCCGGAGGCGCTCGACGAAGGTGGCATGGCGGGAAATGACCAGGAGGTTCATGGCAGGCTTTGCATCCTGCCTCCATGCTAAGGCCAAGTGCCCGGGCGTCAGGTGAAAAAGCGGCGCGTGATCCGGCGGTGGAGGGCGCAGGTCAGCTCGTAGGGGATGGTGCCCAGGGACGCGGCCACCCGCTCCAGGCTGTGGGGCGCGGCGGGATCTCCGCTGTAGAGGACCATGGGGTCTCCCGGGGCGGCGGGCACTTCCACGGGCAGGGCGACCGTGAGGTAGTCCATGGAGACCCGCCCCACGACCGGATAGGTGCGCCCGCGGAACCCCACCACGGCCCGATTGCCGAGATCCCGCCGGTAGCCGTCCGCGTAGCCGCAGGCCAGCGTGGCGATCTGCAGGGGATGGGGCGCGACGAACGTGCGGCCGTACCCGACCGTGGTGCCGGCGGGAACGGTCTTGACCCGGGCCACCTCGGCCACCAGCTCGAGGGCGGGTTCCAGCCCCAGGGCCCGGC
The DNA here is from genome assembly GCA_027451045.1 of Holophagaceae bacterium. Classification (GTDB taxonomy): domain Bacteria; phylum Acidobacteriota; class Holophagae; order Holophagales; family Holophagaceae; genus Geothrix. The sequence continues at coordinate 22,838 of DAIDKC010000041.1, forward strand.
CTTCAGGCACGAGGGTGAGCCCGTAGAGGGCCAGTCCGGGCCGGACATGGGTGTCGTCGCCCAGGAGGTTGCGGAGGCAGGCATCGCTGTTGCCGTGATGCCGCTGGGATGGATGGATGCCCCCGTCCCGGAGCTGGGCCAGGCAGGCCTCGAAGACGCGGCGCTGGCGCTGGGCGAAGCCCTGGTCGGGATCGTCGGCGGTGGCGAAATGGCCCATGGCGCCCTCGATCCAGGGGGCCAGGACCTTCAGGGCGGGCAGGCACGGCCCCAGCTCCGAGGGCAGGAAGCCGAACCGGCCCATGCCGGTGTCCAGCTTGAGGTGGAGCTTCAGGGGATGGGCCGGCAGGAGGCGGGCATAGGCTTCCAGGTGCTCGGGACCCACCAGGGCCACGGCCAGGCCTTCGTCGCTGGCCGCCGGCACCGCCTCGGGCCGCAGGCCGCCCAGGACGAGGACCGGCCCCCGGACGCCCCCTCGTCGGAGCTCCAGGCCCTCCTCGAGGCTGGAGACGGCCAGGCCGGTGGCTCCGCCCTCCATCAGGGCCTTGCCTACCGGGACCGCCCCGTGGCCGTAGGCGTCGGCCTTGACCACCCCCCAGACGCCGCGGCCGCCGGCGGCGGCGCGGATCCGGCCCAGGTTCCGCGCCACCTTGCGCAGGTCCACTTCCGCCCTGAGCGCCCGGCCCTCCGGGTGCCGCCTCAGGGGTTCCATGGACTGTTCATTCACTCCGCGAGGCCCTGCGCGACCAGCCAGCGTTCCGCGTCAATGGCCGCCATGCATCCGCTGCCCGCGGCGGTGATCGCCTGGCGGTAGGTGGGATCCTGCACATCGCCGCAGGCGAAGACGCCGGGAGTGGGGGTGCGGCTGGAGCCCTTCTCCACCATCAGGTAGCCCGCCTCGTCCATGGGCAGCTGGCCCGCGAAGAGGCTGGTGTTGGGCTGGTGCCCGATGGCCACGAAGAGGCCCTCCACCGGCAGATCCGACTCGCTGCCATCCACGGTGTCCTTGAGGTGGAGGGCACGGATCTTCTCCACCTTCTCGCCCATGGGGGTCTCGTGGGTGGCCGTCAGGACGTCCAGCACGACCTTGTTCCACACCGGATGGAGCTTCTCGTTCCTGAAGGCGCGGTCCTGCATGGCTTTGGAGGCCCGGAGCTGGTCCCGGCGGTGGATCAGGTGGACTTTCGTGGCGAACTTGGTGAGGAAGAGGGCCTCCTCCACGGCGGTGTCGCCGCCGCCCACCACCGCGATCTCCTTGCCCCGGAAGAAGAAGCCGTCGCAGGTGGCGCAGGCGCTCACGCCGCCCCCCGTGCGCGAGAGCTGCTCGTCCCGGCCGATTCCCAGCCACTTGGCCGAGGCGCCGGTAGCGATGATGACGGCGTCGGCCGTGTACTCCCCCTTGTCGGTGGTCAGCACGAACGGTCGGGCCCCGAGGTCCGCCTTGAGCACAGTCTCGGCGAGGATGGTCGTGCCGAAGCGGAGCGCCTGCTCCCGCATCTCGTCCATGAGGGAGGGACCGGCGATGCCCTGGCGAAAGCCCGGAAAGTTCTCGACTTCGGTGGTGATGGTGAGCTGCCCGCCCGGCTGGACGCCCTCGAAGACCAGGGGCGCCAGGTTGGCCCGGGAGGCATAGATGGCGGCAGTGTAGCCCGCAGGACCGGTGCCGACGATGATGACCTTGTGGTGCGCAGCGCTCATCGAAACCTCAAAGAAACGGGAATCCGGGTCCAGGGGAACCAGTCTAGCGCGCCAGCCCCCGCTCCCGCAGCAGGGCCTCGACCGCGGGCACGTCGCCAGGGACATCCACCCCGAGGCTCAGGAAGGGTGTCTCGGCCACGCCGATGGGAATGCCTGCGGCCAGCGCCCGGAGCTGCTCCAGCATCTCGAACTGCTCCAGGGGATGGGGGGCCAGCCGCGTGAAGGCCATCAGGGCGTCGGGCCGGTAGGCATAGAGCCCCAGGTGGCGCCGGAAGGCGGCCAGCTGCTCCGGTGTCAGCCAGGGGCGGAAGTCGGGCTGGAAGACCGAGGCGTTCCGCAGGTACGGGATGGGACTCCGGCTGAAGTAGAGCGCCCGCTTCCGGTCATCCACCACCACCTTCACGGCGTTGGGATTGAACAGCTCGTCCGCATGGGCGAAGGGGCAGGCCGCCGTTCCCATCGGCAGGTCGGGCTGGTCGCGCATGAGGGCCACCACCGCACCCACGGTCTCGGGATGCATGGCAGGCTCGTCGCCCTGGATGTTCAGCACGCAGTCCCAGGATTCCCCGAGGATCCCGAGGGCGGCCGCGGTGCGATCGGTCCCGGAGGGCAGGTCGGGATCGGTCATCACCGCCTCGCCCCCGAAACCCTGCACAGCAGAGGCGATTCGCGGATCGTCCGTCGCCACCACCACCCTGTCCACTCCCGGCGCCCGGCGCGCCGCCTCGAAGACCCACTGGATCATGGGCTTCCTGGCGATGAGGGCGAGGGGTTTCCCGGGGAAGCGGGAGGCCTGGAAGCGGGAGGGCAGGACGGCCAGGGTGCGCATCAGGCCAGTGTAGGGCAGCCGGGTTCCGCTTCGCCGCCCCAGACTCCAGACTTCCGGCCCCCTGCCGATGGCATGGCATGGGGAGGGGTCTTGGATTCATCCTTTGACGACGTCTGGGCGGAGTGCGAGGACCTGTTCGGGCAGGCGCGGCAGACCCTGGCCACGCTCAAGGAGCCCCAGCCGGCCCACGTGATCCAGGCCTCGGTGAACGCCCTCTTCCGGGCCACCCATACCCTGAAGGGCATGGCGGGGATGCTGGGATTCCCGGTGTTCAGCAAGGCGGCCCACCGCATGGAGGACATTTTCGATCTCATGCGGAAGGGGCGGCTGCGCTCCACGGATTCCCTGGTGGAGACCCTGGGGGCCGGCATCGAGGCCCTGGAGTCCGGCCTGGCGGGCCTCAAGCGGGGCCGTCCGGAGCCGGACGACTACCTGGAGGGCGTGCGTCGGGAACTCGGCGAGCTCGAGGCTCTGGCCCGCCCGGCGGACGGTGCCGAACAGGACCTGAGCGCCATGCTCGACCTGCCGGAAGAGGCGCGGAAAGCCCTGTCCGACTACGAGCGGGGTCGCGTGACCCGGGCCCTCCTGGACGGCATCCCGGTGCATGGCCTGGCCATCTGCCTGGATTTCGCGACCTTCGACGAACGCCTGCGCGCCTTCACCGACGGGCTCGGGCGCCAGGCGGAACTGATCTCCACGCTGCCCTGGGAGGTGCCCGAGGGCCGGGAGGGCCTCGCCTTCCTGCTGGTGGTCGCCGGCGCCGCCCTGGAGGTGGACAGCCTGGCCCCTGTGCCCGGCGAGGTCCTGGCAGTCCGGATGCTGGCGGATCCCGGGCGGATCCCGGGAAGCCTGCGCGCTGAAGTCCAGGCCGAAGCGGCGCCCGCACCGCCTCCTGAACCACCCCCGGCGCCTCCCCCGTCGGAACCCGTTCCCGCCCCCTCGTCCCAGGAGTCGGAGGTCCTGCGGCTGCCGGCCCAGCGGGTGGAGGCGCTGGAGGCCCGCCTGATGGACGTGGCCCAGCTCCGGGATGCGGCCAGCGGGATGCTCCGCCAGGGGGACGCCCGCACGGGCGAGGCGCCCCTGGCTGTGCTCGGCCAGATGGAGGAGGGGCTGCTGGATGTCCAGAAGGCCCTCCTCCAGATGCGGATGGTGAAGGTGGAGACCCTGTTCGCCCGCGTCGAGCCCATGGTGAAGAGCCTCAGCAGGGAACTCGGAAAGCCCGTCAAGCTTGCCCTCCAGGGCGGGGACCTCGAGATCGAGCGGGGCATCCTGGGGCGCCTGGTGGAACCTTTCCTGCACCTCGTGAGGAACGCCCTGGACCACGGCCTGGAGTCCCCCGAGGCCCGGAAGTCCCTGGGGAAGGGGGAGACCGGCAGCCTCCGCATCAGCGCCTCCCAGCGGGGGCGCAGCATCCGCTTCGACATCCGGGATGACGGCCGGGGCTTCGACCTGGCGAAGATCGAGGCCCGGGGGAGGGCCATGGGACTGCTCAAGCCCGGGGTTCCGACCACCCCCGAGCGCCTCCACCGCCTCACCCTGGAACCCGGCTTCTCGACCATGGAACGGGCCTCCCAGGTCTCGGGTCGCGGCGTCGGCATGGATATCGTCCGGGAAGCGGTCGAGGCCCTGGGGGGCGAGCTCATGCTCTCCAGTGAGTGGAAGCGGGGCAGCCTGGTCCGCCTGGCCATCCCCCTCTCCCGGGCGGTGGTGGGCTGCCTCCGGGTCCGCAGCGGCCGGCAGACCTTCGGCATACCCCTCAGCCACGTGCTCCGGGTCCACATGGGGCATGAATCCCTGCGCGGCGGGAGCCACGTGAAGATCCTGGGCCAGGATCTGCCCTTCGAATCCCTCCAGGTCTGCCTCGGCCAGGAGGACCCTCCGGAGGGCCACAGGGCGTATGTCCTGCTTTCCCAGCCGAGCACCGTCGCCGGGGCGAGCCTGGAGATCGCCCTCGGGGTGGACGAGATCCTGGGACGGGGGGAGATCCTGCTCCGCAGCCTGCCGGAGCTGGCCCAGGTCCAGGGAGTCATGGGCGGGAGCCTCCAGGAGGACGGCATCCTCTGGGTGCTGGACCCGGAGGCCATGCTGGGCCTGGCCATGGACAGCCTCATGCGGCGGGTGGCCCATGCCTGATCCGGGCAGCTACATCCTCGCGCGGGCCATGGGGCGGGACATCCTGCTCGAGGCCTCCCAGCTCCTGGAGGTGCTCCCTGCGGTGCCGGTCAGGCCACTCCCCGGCCCCGTGCCGGGGATCTCCGGCGTCATCCTCCACCAAGGGGAATTCCTGCCGGTCCTGGACTGGGCGGGCCTGCCCGGAACACCGGGCCAGGTCGTATGGGCCACGGCCCTGGCGGTTCTCAAGCGCCGCCTGGCCCTGCCGCTGGAGTCCCTCGACGGGGTCCTGGATTCCGTGGGGGAGTCCTCCGGGTTCAGTGTCGCCGACGGGGATCCGTGGGAGGAGATCGTCGCCTGCATCTGCCCGGTGGGCGAGGCCCGATTCCCGCTTCTGGACGCCGACAAGCTCGTGGCCTGGCTCCATCACCAGCGGGCCCGGCACTGAACGCCAAGGGGCCCGGCTGTCCGGGCCTACGGCTGGCGGATGCCCCCATCCATGCGATGATGGCCTCTCATGGCCGGAGGCTCATTTGAATCGTCGTCTTGTCGCCCCCGTCGGAATCACCGCCACGGGGCAGTGCTTCCCTGCGAAAGTGGTCACCAATGAGGACCTGTCCAGGACCCTGGACACCAACGACGAATGGATCCGGACCCGCACGGGCATCCGTGAACGCCGGTGGGCCGAGCCGGGCACGGGTGCCTCCCAGCTGGGGGCCCCGGCTCTGCGCATGGCCCTCGAGAACCGGGGCATGGAGGCCTCGGACCTGGATCTCATCGTGGTCACCACCGTGACGCCGGACACCCTTTTCCCCTCCACCGCCTGCCGCATCCAGGAGATGGTCGGGGCCACGAACGCCTTCGGGTTCGACCTGAATGCCGCCTGCTCGGGGTTTCTCTACGCCTTGACCACCGCCGCCAGCCTCGTGGCCGCCGGAGGGGTCCGGAAGGCCGCCGTCGTCGGCGTGGACATCATGTCCACCATCATCAACAAGGAGGACCGGGCGACCGCCGTGCTGTTCGGGGACGGGGCCGGGGCGGTGATCGTCGAGCGGGTGGAGGAAGGCTACGGCATCCTGGACTTCGAGCACCGGATTGACGGCAGCGGCGGCGAGTTCCTCTTCATGCCCGCGGGGGGCTCCAGGCGTCCGGCCACCGCGGAGACCGTGGCGAACAAGGAGCACACCATCCACCAGGCCGGCAGCGAGGTGTTCAAGAACGCCGTCCGCGAGATGGCCGACAACAGCCGGCTCCTCCTGGATCGGAACGGCATGAAGGGCGAGGATCTGGGGCTCTTCGTGCCCCACCAGGCCAACATCCGCATCATGGACGCGGCGGCCAAGCGGCTCGAACTCGATCCCTCCCGCATGATGGTGAACATTGACCGCTACGCCAACACCACCACGGCGACCATCCCCACGGCCCTCCACCAGGCCAGGGAAGCGGGCCGGCTCGCCAAGGGCGACCTGGTGATCCTCTCCGCCTTCGGCGCGGGCTTCACCTGGGGATCCACCCTGCTTCGCTGGGCCTGCTGAGGGCCGTGCGCATCATCGCCGGGACCTTGAAGGGGCGCCGCCTGGAGGTGCTCCCCGAAGGCGATCTCCGGGTCCGGCCCACCTCCGACCGGGCCCGTGAGGCCCTTTTCTCGATCCTCCTGCGCTGGCCCCGGGGGCCGTTCCTGGACCTCTGCGCCGGAACCGGGGCTGTCGGGCTGGAGGCGCTCTCCAGGGGCTATGCCCCGGCGACCTGCGTGGAAGCCGGGGAGCCCGGATGGACCTGCCTCCGGCGCAACGCGGCAGGGACCGGACTCGTCCCCCTGCGGCGGGACGTCCTCGACCTCGGCCCCGGTGCCTTCAAGGACCAGGCGGTGGTGTTCCTCGACCCCCCCTACCTTGAGGGACCCCGCCTGTGGGGGATCCTGGCCCCGCGGATCCGGGGCTGGATGCACCCCTCGGGGGTGCTGGTGGTCGAGACCGACCGGCGGACTGCTCTGGAATTACAGCCCGGATGGGAACTGGCCGAAACGCGGGAGTATGGTGCAGCCCGATTCCATTTCTGGACCCCGGCCTGAAGTCCCCCAGGAGGCCTGCGAACTGAGCCCGGAGACCCTCCGCGTCGTGCTGGGGCGCTCCCGCATGGGGGCCATCCTGCTCTGGGCCGTGGTCTTCCTCGTGGGGACGGTGACCTTCCTGCTGTCGGCCCTGCCCGGATTCCACGTCAGCTGGCCGGGTCTGCTCATGCTCCTCCTGCTCCTGGCGGGCTGTATCGGGCTTTCCCTTGGACATGTCGCCATCCTGGCGCGTTTCCTGCGCGGCCGGGCCCTCGGGCCCGAGGCCTACCGCCCCGTCACCCGCTTCCCCCAGGCCACTTCGATGCTCACCCTCTATATCGGTGCGTGCGTGGCGAGCCTGGCCTACCTCTGGCTGAAGCTGGACCAGCACCAGAGCGCCTGGGTCAGCGGGGCGACCATGCTGATGTTCCTCATCATCGCCCTGATGGGCGCCGTGGCCCACTACTTCATCGCCAAGCAGAACCTGATGCGCGTCTTCAAGGCCTTCGCGGGCCTCCCCGGATTCGACGAATCCTACGTCCGCTTCCGGGCCAGCCTCCGGGCCAAGTTCGGCTTCGGGGTGATGATCGTCATGATGGGCGTGCTGCTCCTCTCCATCCTGGTCTCCGGCCTCACGGTCCAGGCCTCGATCCGTTCGAAGGTGGCCGCGTACGCCAGCAAGGAGCTCGACAACCTCTCCGATTCCGTGTCCTTCGTCCAGGAGATGAATCCCACTCCGGAGGATCTCAACGCCTTCCTCGGCACCCTCAAGCTCGGGACTGGGGGCGGGATCTCGCTCCAACTGCCCGCCTCCAAGGGCGGGGCTATCCTCGGCTCGCATCTCAGGCCTTCCGGCGCATCCGACATCCTCGTGCGCCATCCGCTCCCCGGCGGCTCCACCCTCCAGGCGGTGATCCCCGAACGGGCCTATGCCGACACCATCTGGAAGGCCTTGCGTCCCAACCTGTTCCTGCTGCTGGGCGGGGCCCTCTTCTTCGCCTACCTCATCCAGCTGATCCTCCGGGACGTCCAGCTTCCCATCGTCATGCTCAGCCGCAATGCGGAGCGTGTGGGCGAGGGCCGTATTGACCACCTGGACCCCGTCTACAGCGACGACGAGGTGGAGGTGCTGTCCAGGGGCTTCGGCCGAATGGTGGGCAGCCTGCGGGGGATGGTGGTCCAGATCCGGACCGCCAGCCGCGAACTCTCCAAGGCCGCCGGGGCCATCCGGGAATCCGCCGACGGAGTCCGGCAGTCCAGCCAGGGTCAGCGAACCCTGATCGAGGCCTTCCACCGGGAGATCAACGAACTCTCCGAGACCTCCATCGGGATCAGCGCCAGCTCCATGGAGCTGAGCCTCGCCTCCGAGAGCACCAACGCCACCATCGTCGAGATGGCGGCCACGGTCCAGCAGATCAACCGCAGCATGGACGAACTGCTGATGGTGGTGGAGGGGATCACCTCGGCCATCCGGGATTTCGACACCGCCATCAAGAACGTCGGCAAGAACGTGGACCACCTCGCGGGCCATGCCGAGCACACCCGGGAGTTCGCGGAGAACCTCGAGCAGAGCACCTCGGCCATTGACGACAGCGTCAAGATCGCCCAGCGGTACACCAAGAAGGTGATCCACAACGCGGCCCGGGGCATGGAGCTGGTGGCCCGGAATCGCGAGAAGATGCAGGTGATCGAGCGCGTGGTCCAGGATTTCCATGGCACCACCCGCATCCTCCTCCAGCTCGGGGCCGACATCGCGAAGATCCTCGACTACATCGGCGAGCACACCCAGCAGACCAACATGCTGGCCCTCAACGCGGCCATCATCGCCGCCCAGGGGGAGGGGAGCGGGGAAGGCCACGTCAAGGGCTTCTCCGTCGTGGCTGACGAGATCAAGCAGCTCTCGGAGCAGACCGGGCGCTCGACGCGGGACATCCAGCAGATCATCGGCACCCTCCAGTCCGAGATCCGCAAGGCCTACCAGCAGGTGGAGCTCGGGCTGGATGCCGTCCGGGACGGCTCGGACTCTGTCCGCCAGAGCGAGGAGGCCCTCCAGGCCATCCTGGAGTCCGTCAGCGAGACGGACAGCGTGGTCGAGAGCATCCTGACGGAGACGCTGCAGCAGGCCGGCCAGGCCGCTCTGATCCACGAGGCCAACCGGAACATCCACACCCAGGTCGAGACCATCCGTTCGGTCATCGAGGAGCAGCAGCAGACCAGCAACTACATCCTCTCCCTGGCCATGAACGTCCAGGAGGCCACCAGCGTCGTCCGCGATTCGACCAAGGAGCAGAGCACGGGCAGCGACGAGATCGCCAAGGCCACCGAGCAGGTGAGGGCCCTGGCGTCCAACCTCCACGCCATCCTCGCGCGCCAGGAGGAGCATGCGCTGTCCATGAAGGAGACCATGAACAAGGTCCTGGGCAAGGCCCTGGAAAGCGAGCAGGCCATCGCTGATTCCAGCGCCTATGTCGAGCAGCTCGGCGTCCAGGTGCACATGCTCAACCACGAAGTGAACCTCTTCAAGCTCTAGCTGCACTGCTAGCCTAGGAGCCGATCCCGGGCCCCGCATGTACCGCATGTCCATCAAGACGAAGCTGAGTGCCGTCATCGGCATGCTCGTCGTGGCCTTCATCGGGTTCAACCTGCTCTACTACCCGCGCTGGCTGGATCGCCAGATCCTCTCCCAGGCCGCCCTGAGTGCCCGCCAGGTCGCCCAGACGGCCGCCACGGCCCTGGGGCCCGTCCTCGAGAGCCCCGATCGCAGGGATATCGCCCGGGTGCTCCAGGGGGTCCAGAACCTGCCAGCCTTCCGTTTCAGCGCCGTGTTCGACGCCCGGGGGAGGCTCCTCGACAGCTCCCCCGCCACCCCCGCATGGGCCGGGAGCTACCTGGCCCGGAATGGCCGGTCCACCACCCTGTCCCGACCCCGGGATGGCCTCCTGATCGCCTCCGTGCCCGTCTTCTACGGCGACCCGGCAGGGGGGAAGGTCGGCACCCTCGTCATCGGCTTCACCACCGAGGCCGAGCAGCAGGCGCAGGCAGGCATCATCCGGGCCAGCCTCCTGGTGGGCCTCGGGACGCTCCTGCTGGGACTGGGGGCGGCCATCTTCCTCTCCAACCGCTATCTGAAGCCCGTGATCCAGCTCACCGAGGCGGCCCAGAAGGTGGCCCAGGGGCACCTGGAACCCGTGATCGTGCATACCCGGACGCGGGACGAGATCCAGGAATTGAGCCATTCCTTCGCCCTGATGACCGACCGCCTCCGCACCTCCCGCGACGAGATCGAGCGCCAGAACCGCCTCCTGGAGTTCAGGGTCCAGGAACGGACCCGCCAGCTCATGGAGACGATCTGGGAACTGGAGGAGATCCGGGCGAACCTCGAGCAGCTGGTCCAGGAACGGACCCGAGGGCTGGAACAGAGCCGGGGCGAATTGCGGGCCTGGGCCACCACCCTCGAGGAGAAGGTGAGGGAGAAGACCCAGGAACTGATGGAGCTGAACGAGAACCTGTCGGCGAGCTACCAGAAGCTCAAGGAGGTGGACCGCCTCAAGGACGAGTTCCTTGCCAACATGAGTCACGAGCTGAGGACGCCGCTGAATGCCATCATCGGTTTCTCGGGGATGCTCATGCAGGACCGCGCGGGACGCCTCCAGCCCGAGACCCGGGAGGATCTCCAGATCATCTACCAGAACGGGAAGTCGCTGCTGGGGCTCATAGACTCCATCCTCGACCTCTCCAAGATCGAGGCGGGCCGGCTCGAACTCGACCTGGAGCCGATGGATCCGCTGCCCCTGCTTGACGAGGTGCGGGCCATGGCCGCGGGCCTCATCCAGGACCGCCCGATCCGCCTCCAGTACGACCGCCCTGCGGGCGAGATCAGGGTCCTCGGGGACCGTGACCGGCTCCGCCAGGTGTTCCGGAACCTCGTGGCCAACGCCGTCAAGTTCACGGAGGAGGGGACGGTCACCCTCGTCGCCCGACAGGCGGGGGAACGTTTCGAGGTCCGCATCATGGATACGGGGATCGGCATGACGGAAGAGGAGATGGGCAGGCTCTTCAAGCCCTTCCAGCAGGTGGACGGCAGCATCGCCCGGCGCTTTGGCGGCACGGGTCTCGGGCTGGCGATCTCGCAGCGCTTCATGGGGCTCATGAACGGGCGCATCTCGGTGTCGAGCCGGAAGGGGCAGGGCAGCACCTTCGTGGTGGAGATGCCCCTGCTCGGAGAGGAGACCGCATGACGTCCCCAGGCCGGATCCTCTGCATCGAGGACAACCCCATGAACTGGCGCCTGGTCCAGCGCCTCCTCACCCAGGCGGGCTACGAGGCCCACTGGGCCGAGGACGGCATGAAGGGCTACGAGATGGCCAAGGCCCTGGAACCCGATCTCGTCCTGCTGGACATCAATCTACCCGGGCTCTCGGGATTCGAGGTGGCCACCAAGCTCCGTCGGGACGGCGGGCGCCCCGGCATGCTGATCGTGGCCCTTACGGCCAGGACGATGCGGAGCGACCGGGAGGCCGCCCTGGTCACCGGGTGCGACGGGTTCATCGCCAAGCCCATAGACCCCTTCCTCTTCGTCGGCCAGGTGGAGGCCTACCTGGGGGGACAGCGGGACCACCTGGATGCGGAACGGGAGAGCGCCGCGCTCCGGCAGTTCTCGCAGCAGGTCGTGGAGCGCCTTGAGGCCCAGCTCAAGCAGGCCCAGGAATCGAACCGGAAGCTCCTGGAGGCCCAGGCGGCCCTGGAGGCCCGCAACCACGCGCTCTCGCGCCTGCTGGACCTCAGTCGCGACCTCATCCTCCTCCGGGATACGACGGCCATGCTCCAGCACACCCTGCAGCAGCTCGGGGAGGACCTGGATCTGGCACGCCTGAGCCTCTACAAGCTCCACAGGAGCGGCGGCTACCTGGTCGGCCAGACCTGGTCCAGCGGGGAATGCCGTGAGGCCCCGGCACTGCCCCTGGACCATCCCCTGGTCCACCGGTTGGCCGAGTTGCCGCCGGGGCCGCCCCTGACCGGGGAGGCCCTCGCCCGCTCGGCCTTCCTGGAACCCGCCCTGGCGGCTGGCCTGTGGGATCCCCGGGAAGAGGGCCTCCTCCTCTCCATGCAGGACCCCTCACCCGTTCCGGGCCTGGTGGTGTTCCTGGCCGCGGGCCGGTCCCGCCCCTTTCTCCCCTTCGAGACGGAACTCGCGGCCCTGTACTCCGAGCTGCTCAACGTCAGCCTCGAGAACGCGGACCTGATCCGCAACCTCGACGAGACGAGCCGGGCCCTCGGGTCGAGCTACGAGCGCCTCGAGGCTGCCTACCTGGACCTCCAGGCCGCCCAGCGGGCCCTCGGGATCCAGGATCGGAAGGCCGCACTGGGGGATCTCTTCCTCAACATGGCCCAGCGTCTCCAGGCCCCCGCCGGCGTGCTTCGGCAGGAGATCCGGGCCCTGGCCGTGTTCATGGATACCCCGCAGGCACCTATGCCCGAGCAGCGCCAGGAGTGCCATCGGGCCCTGGGGGAGATCCACCAGGCCATCGGCCAGGTGGAGGGCCTGATCGGCGCGCTGCTCCGGCGAGCCGACCAGGGCCATCCAGGTCCCCCCGAGTGGGTGCCCATGCATGCCCTCATCCGCCAGGAACTCGACCTGCTGGCTGTGGAGGGGAGCCTTCCCTCCACCGTGGCGGTCGCGCTCCACCTGGAGGCCAGTCGCGACCTCGTCTTCGGTGTGGTCCAGGATTTCGGGGAGATCCTGGACCACCTGGTCGAGCATGCGGCCGGTGCTCCGGCGACCCGGAGGATCATCCTGCGCACCTGGGGCGGGGACGGGCTGTTCCGGCTCGAGGTGGAGGATGATGGCGGTCCTCTTCCGCCCGAGGTACTGGCAGGGGCCTTCGAGCCCTTCACGGAGCTGCGTGCCCCGTCAGAGAGCTCAGGGCGCCACCCGGGGGAGGGCCTTCCCGCCTGCGCCCAGCTGATCCGGACCTACAGGGGCACCCTGGAACTCGCCAACACCCCATCGGGCACCCTCTTCCGCCTGGGCCTCCCCTTCGAATGAGCATCCCCGCAGGAGGCCCCCGATGAAGCCCGCCGTCTTCCTCGACCGCGACGGCACACTCAATGAGGAGGTGGACTACCTGTCCGACCCCGACCAGCTGGCGCTCATCCCCGGGGCGGCCGGGGCGGTGGCCCGCCTCAACGCGCGGGGGATCCCCGTCATCGTCGTGACCAACCAGAGCGGCATCGGGCGCGGGCGCTACGGCTGGGAGGAGTTCGGGGCCGTCATGCGCCGCATGGAGGCCCTCCTGGCCCTGGATGACGCGCGCCTGGATGCCGTCTATGCCGCGCCCCACCATGAGAAGGGCTTGGGCGACTATGCCGTGGCGGATCACCCGGACCGGAAGCCCAATCCGGGCATGCTGCTGAAGGCCGCAGCGGAACATGGACTCGACCTGGCGCGCTCCTGGATGGTCGGCGACAAGGCGCTGGATCTGGAGGCCGGTCGCCGGGCCGGATGCCGCGTGGCCCTGGTTCGGACCGGCTACGGGGCTGCGGTGGATGGGGCGGAGGCGGACCTGGTGGCTGCCGACCTGGCCGAGGCTGTGGACCGCATCCTAGCGGATTGGCCGTGACGCCGGTACTGCTGGAGCGCACGGGGCTGGTCGAGGGGGAGATCCTTCGGCGGTACAAGCGTTTCCTGGCCGATGTCCGGATGCCCGATGGCAGCGTGGCCGCTGTCCACTGCACCAACACGGGCTCCATGCGCACCTGCTGGGAGCCGGGTGATCGAGTCCTGGTCGCGCCGACCGCCAACCCCAACCGGAAGCTGCGGTACACCTGGGTGGCCTGCGAGCGGGGACCTGGTGTCTGGGTGGGCGTGGAGACCGGCATTCCCAACCGTGTCGTGGCGGAAGCCGCCCGTCGGGATGCGCTCCCGGGCCTGCCGGGCCTGCGGGAGGTCCGGACCGAGGTTCCCTACGGGCGGGAGCATAGCCGGATTGACGTGCTGGTCCGGGATGCCGCCGGGCTCGAGGTCTTCATCGAGGTCAAGAACGCCACGCTCCGGGACGGCGCGCGCGTCCTCTTCCCGGATGCGGCCACAGCCCGGGGCACCAAGCACCTGCGGGAACTCCAGGCCGTCATGCAGGAGGGCAAGCGCGCAGCCGCGGTCTTCTTCGTGCATCGTCCGGACGTGTCCGCCTTCGCTGCGGCCCGGGAGGTGGACCCCCGCTATGCGGAGGAGCTGGACCGGGCGGCGGCGGCCGGCCTCGAGGTGCTCCCCCTGGCTGTGCGCCTCGTCACAACGCGGGACGCCGACGGGAGCTGGCGGGCCACGTGGGAGCTTCCGGGCCTTCTGCCCTGGGAGCCGGGGCGATAGACTGGACGTTCCTCCGGGAGTCGCCATGTCCATTGCCGCCGCCGAGCTCAAGAAGACTCCGCTCAATGCCGCCCACCGGGCCCTGAACGCGAAGATGGTGGATTTCGGCGGATGGGACATGCCCGTGCAGTACCCGAGCGGCATCATCGCGGAGCACGAGGCCGTCCGCACCAAGGCGGGCCTCTTCGACGTTAGCCACATGGGCGAGATCCGCGTGAAGGGCCCCGGCGCGCTGGCGCTGGTCGAGCATCTCACCCCCAACGCCGTCTCGAAGCTGGAGATCGGCCAGGTCCACTACACGGCCTTCCTCTACGAGAACGGCACCTTCGTGGACGACCTCCTGGTCTACCGCGAGGGCGAGCAGGAGTTCCTGCTGGTGGTCAATGCCAGCAACTCGGACAAGGACTTCGCCTGGGTGCAGCAGCACGCCAAGGGCTTCGACTGCGCGGTGGTGAACGAGAGCGACGCCACGGGGCAGATCGCCCTCCAGGGCCCCCTGGCGGAATCCATCCTCCAGCCGCTCACCCGGACCCCTCTCGCCCCGATCGGGTACTACTTCTTCACCCACGGGGAGGTGGCCGGGATCCGGTGCCTCATCAGCCGGACGGGCTACACCGGCGAGGACGGATTCGAGCTCTACTGCGCCGCGGGCGACACGGAGCGTCTCTGGAACGCCGTGATGGCCGCCGGCCGGCCCCAGGGGCTGATGCCCGCCGGCCTGGGCTGCCGCAACACCCTGCGCCTGGAATGCAAGATGGCCCTCTACGGGCACGAGATTGACGACACGACGAATGCCCTGGAGGCAGGCCTCGCCTGGATCGTGAAGCTGGACAAGGGCGACTTCATCGGCCGCGCGGCCCTGCTGGCCGTCAAGGCCGCCCCCGCGCCGCGCAAGCTGGTGGGCTTCAGGACGCTGGAGAAGCGCGACATCGCCCGGGACCACATGCCCGTCGTGCGGGACGGGAAGCCGATCGGCTACGTCACCAGTGCGGCACCCTCCCCGACCTGCGGATTCAACCTGGGCCTGGCCTACGTGCCCACGGACCTGGCCAAGGTCGGCGGTCGCATCCAGGTCGAGATCCGCGGGCGCGCCGTGGACGCCGAGATCATCCCGACGCCGTTCTACAAGCGGCAGAAGTAGGCATCGCCCCAACCCCACCGCCCATTCCGGAGGCCCCATGTTCCCTGCCGACCTGAAGTACACCAAGGACCACGAGTGGCTGAAGCCCCTGGGCGATGGCACGGCCCTGGTGGGCATCACGCACTACGCCCAGGATGCCCTCGGGGACGTGGTGTTCGTGGACCTCCCGGATGCGGGCGAGTCCTTCGGGGCGGGCGAGGAGTTCGGCACGGTGGAATCCGTCAAGACCGTCTCCGAGCTGAATATGCCCTCGGCGGCGGAGATCCTCGAGGTGAATGCCGCCCTGGCCGACCATCCGGAAGCCGTCAACGAGGATCCCTACGGCAAGGGCTGGATGGTGAAGGTGCACCTGAAGGGGGCCCTGGCCGACGGCCTCCTGGATGCCGCGGCCTACGAGGCCCTGGTGAGCGCCGAGAGCCACTAGGCTGCCGATGAAGGGGTCCTTCCTGACCGCCCTCCTCGCCTGGGGGGTGGTGTCTGCCCAGGTGCCGCCTGCCGCGACTCCGGCGCCCGCCCAGCCCCCGGTCCAGCCTCCGCCGGCCGTCCAGCCGGCCCCGCCCGAGACCGATGCCGCCCGCGTCGCCCGCCTCAAGCTCCTGGTGGAACAGGCCACCCAGGCCGTGGCCGCGGAGGACTTCAAGACGGCCTCGGACCGGCTGGACGACGTGGACGTGCTGACAGCGGACTGGTCCACGGCGCTGCTGGCCAAGCCTGATGTCCAGCTGCTGCTCCAGAAGGTGCAGGACCTGGCGTCGCAGGTTCCCGACCAGGAGGGCGGGGGCACCGGGGATGGCCTCGTGGAACCGACCGAGGTGCTCACCCTGAGCGGCGAGGACCTCCGGGCCGAGCTGGACAAGGTCAGGATGGCCGAGCGGAATACGAGCTACGACTTCCCCATTGACCTCAACGACAAGGTGCTCACCTGGGTGAACCTCTTCACCACCGTGAAGAAGGGGTTCATCGAGAACGCCCTCGACCGGGCTTCGAGGTACCTGCCCATGATCCGCCAGGTGTTCGCGGAGGAAGGGATCCCCCAGGATCTGGCCTACCTGGCGGTCATCGAGTCGGGCTTCAGGAACGAGGCCCGCAGCCGTGCCAGAGCCATCGGCATGTGGCAGTTCATGCGCTCCACGGGGCGCCTCTATGGACTCGCCAGCAACCGCTGGGTGGAGGACCGGCGGGATCCCATCCGGGCCACCCGGGCCGCAGCCCGCTACCTCAAGCGTCTCTACGAGGACACCGGCGACTGGTACCTCGCCGTGAGCAGCTACAATGCCGGTCCCCTCAGCCTTGAGCGCGCGGCCGATGCCCTCGGGACCCGCAACTTCTGGGATCTCGCCCGTTCCCGGTGGCTGCGCAACGAGACCAAGAACTACGTCCCGGAACTCTGCGCCGCCATCCTGGTGGGCCGCCATCCCGCCCGCTACGGGATCCAGGTCCAGCCCCAGCCCCCCTTGACGTTCGAGACGGTGGAGGTCCACCGGCAGACCAGCCTCGCGACCATCGCCCGCCTGGCCGGCACCGATCTGGCCACCATCCGCGCCCTCAACCCCGAACTGCTCCGGGGCTTCACCCCGCCCGGGTCCTATACCGTCCGGGTGCCGGCGGGCCTGGGGCTCATCTGCTCCCGCGCCCTGGCCCGGGAGGGTGCGCAGCGGCCCGAGCGGGTGCGGATCTACCGGGTCCGAAGGGGGGATTCCCTGCTTCGCGTGGCCCGCCGGTTCAAGGTGGATCCCGAGGATCTCCTGGCGGAGAACAACCTGACCCGGCGTGAGTTCCGCCCTGGCCGGCGCCTGCGCATCCCCGAAGCGGATCGGGCCGAGGCCGGTCCCCGGCCTCAGCCCCTTCCCGCCCTGCCGTACCTCCCCGGTGCGGACGTCGCCACCCTGCCCGAACCCTCCGGGGGCGGCACGGGAAGCACCCCCGAACCTCCTGCTCCCGTGGCGCCCGTCCCGGATGCGCCTCCCGTGGCCCCGGCGCCCCGGATCGTGCCGCTCCCCCGGAAGCAGCCCCGGGTGACGGCGGAGGCCGTCTCCCGTCCGGACCGTGAGCCCTCCGCGCCGCGCGCCGTCCGCGCCCGGCGCGGCGACACCCTGGCCCGCCTGGCGAGGGCGCATGGCGTCCCTCTCGGGGAACTGATCCGGCTCAATCCCGAGGCCGCACGCCGCCTGTATCCGGGCGATCTGGTGCGCCTGCCCCCGCGCCGGGAGCCGATCCGCAGAAAGGTCGAGGTTCGCCCGGAGCGGGCGCGGATCCATGTGGTCCGCCGGGGGGAGACGCTCGATGCCATCGCCCGGGAGTACCACCTCGAGGTCTCGGAACTCCGCCGCCTGAACCGCCTCCGCGGGAGCCGGATCCGCATCGGGCAGCGCCTCCGCCTGCCCTCGCGCTGACAAGGGCGCTTGCGCCGAGCCTGGAAGCGTGGGACACTGAGGCTTCCCGAATGGGGCCATAGCTCAGCTGGGAGAGCGCTTGCATGGCATGCAAGAGGTCGTCGGTTCGATCCCGATTGGCTCCACCAAACAGAAGGCCACCGCGAGGTGGCCTTCTTGCTGAAAGCTGAAGGCCGTCTCCATGCTCGCCTCCCTCAACCACGTGGATCTCCGATTCGGCCCTCAGGAGGTGCTGAAGGACGTCACCTGGGCCATCCAGGAGGGCGAATGCTGGGGCGTCATCGGCCGCAACGGCGCCGGCAAGAGCACAGTCTTCAAGCTCCTTCTGGGCCAGCTTGAACCGGACCACGGCACGGTGGTGCGGCCCACGAAGGAGCGCGGGATCCGCATGGGCCACTACGCCCAGGACCTGGTGCCTGAGACGCGTGGCAGCGTGCTGGAGGAGACCCTGGCCGCCTTCGGCGACGTGGAGAAGCTGCAGCACGAGATGCGGGAGTTGGAGCACCACATGGGGGAACCCGGTACCGATCTCGAGGCCGTGATGGCGCGGTACCAGAAGGTGACGGAGGCCTTCGAGCACCTCGACGGGTTCAGCATCCGCGCTCGCGCCGAGAGCATCCTCCAGGCCCTCGGCTTCGGTGCGGCGGACTTCGAGCGCCCGGTGGAGGCGCTCTCAGGTGGCCAGAAGAGCCGCGTGATGCTGGCCAAGGCCATCCTCCAGGGACAGGACCTGCTCCTCCTCGACGAACCCACCAACCACCTGGACCTGCCGAGCCTGCGCTGGCTGGAGGGCTTCATCCAGGAGACGGACGCGACCGTCGCCGTCATCAGCCACGACCGCTACTTCCTGGACAAGATCGCCACCGAGATCCTCGAGATCGAGTTCGGGAGATCGCGCGTCTACGAGGGCAACTACTCCGAGTTCATGGAGAAGAAGGAGCAGGAACTCGAGCTGCTGGAGCGGCACTACGAGCAGCAGCAGGCCTACATCAAGCGCCAGGAGGAGTACATCCGCCGCAACATCGCGGGCCAGGACACGAAACAGGCCCGTGGGCGCCGCACGCACCTCGCCAAGCTCAAGCGACTGGAGAGGCCCCTCAGCGACCGCCGCAAGGTGAAGTTCTCCTTCCCCGAAACCCAGCGCAGCGG
>DAIDKC010000042.1 GCA_027451045.1 Holophagaceae bacterium
CTTCGGGGGCCTGCCCCTGGCCCAGTGGCGCCCCACCCAGCGGATGTACGCCTACACCCTGGAGCGCGCGGCCCTCGCGGCCCACGAGCTGGGCTACTACCGGAGCCATCCCCGGGCCGTGGAGGTGCGCGACGCCCTCGAGGCCCTCGTCGCCCTCAAGGGCACCCTGCCCGATCCCGACCAGCCGAAGCTCGCACCGGTGGAGGCCTACCTCGGCCAGCTCTATGCCGACCACGGCCTCTACGACGCCTCCGGCGTCAAGCTGGTGATGGGGGGCTCCTGGAAGGACCTGCGCACCCTGGCCCTCGCCGCCACCCGGGCCGCCCGGCGCACGGGGCAGGCGGCCGCCGCCCGGGGGCTCGAGCCCCGCCTTGCCCGGCTGCGCGGCCTCCTCTTCAATCCCAGGGTGGACGCCACCGCTCCCGTCTGGGCCGCACCGGAGGCTCCCGCCCGGGGGCGGAAGGCCCGGCGCCCCCGGGGGCCCCGGATCCCCGAGGGCTTCGCCGCCCAGAAGGCCGTGACCCTCTGGTGGGTGCGGCAGGCCCTCCACTACGTGCCGGACACGCCCCAGACGGTGGAGGTCCAGGGCGCGAAGGCGCAGCGCATGGTCCCGGATCCCGCCCAGGCCAAGCCCCTGGCGGATCTCGCCGCCTGGCTCGACCGGGATGACCGGGTGGTGCTGGCCGATCCGGCCTTCGGATGGCTGGACGTGCGCCGCCTGGCCGCCCTTCCGGACACCGACCAGGGACGGCTGGGCTTCGGGCTCCTGGCCGAGGCAGGAGCCATCGCCGCCTCCCAGGCCCCCGAGGGGACGCCCGGGCCGCTGCCGCTGGTGCCCCTGCTCCAGCCCGTCCTGGGACCGAACCCCTTCAGCACCGCAGCCGACAAGCGGGAGATCCTCGTGGACGCCACACTCCAGCCGGCTCCGGCCACCCTGGCGGCCCAGATGACCGCCTTCGAGGCCCAGGGACGCACCCGGGCCTACCTGAAGGAATAGGGCCTCAGCGGCCCACGACACCGGCGAGGGGGCTGCTGGCGCTGGCGTAGAGGCGCTTGGGCATGCGGCCCCCTTCGAAGGCCAGGCGGCCCGCCTGGACGGCGTGGTCCATGGCCCGGGCCATGCGCACGGGGTCGCCCGCCTCGGCCACGGCGGTGTTGAGCAGCACGCCATCGGCCCCCAGCTCCATGGCCAGGGCCGCATCGGAGGCGGTGCCCACACCGGCGTCCACGATCATGGGCAGGCCGCAGGCGTCCAGCACCTCCTTGACGAGCAGCAGGGTCATGGGGTTCTGCACGCCGAGGCCCGAGCCTGTGGCGCTGCCGAGCGGCATCACCGCCGCGCAGCCCGCATCGCAGAGCTTCTTGGCCAGGATGGGATCGGCGTTCACGTAGGGCAGCACCGTGAAGCCCTCCTTCACGAGGATCTTCGCGGCCTCCAGCGTCTCCTCGTTGTCGGGGTAGAGGCTCTTGGCATCGCCGATGACCTCGAGCTTCACCCAGTCCGTCTGGAGGGCCTCCCGGGCCAGGCGGGCGACGCGGAGGGCCTCCTCGCGGGTATAGCAGCCGGCGGTGTTGGGCAGCAGGGCGATGTCCTTGGGGATCCAGTTCAGGATGTTGTCCTCGCCTGCGGCGCTCAGATCGAAGCGGCGCACGGCCAGGGTCACCATCTCCACCCGCGCGGCCCGATAGCAGGCCTGCATGGTTGCGAAGTCCTTGTACTTGCCCGTGCCCAACACGAGGCGGTTCTCGAAGGTCTTGCCGGCGATGACGAGGGACATGGCACGCTCCAGGCCTCCAGTCTAGCCTCGCCCCGGGCGGGGAGCCCTCACCGCAGGGCCCCCTGCCACCC
>DAIDKC010000043.1 GCA_027451045.1 Holophagaceae bacterium
CCGTCGTCGTCGATGTTCACCTGGCAGCCGCTGACTTCGATGATGTTGCGGATGGTGGCGCCGCCCTTGCCGATGACGTCGCGGATCTTCTCCTTGGGGAGCAGGATGCTGTGCATCTGGGGCGCGTTCTTGGCGAACTCGTCCCGTGGGGCGGCGAGGATCTCGCCCATGGAGGCGAGCAGCTCAAGGCGGCCCTTCTTGGCCTGGTCCAGGGCCTTGGTGAGGATCTCGGTGGTGATGCCGCCGATCTTGATGTCCATCTGGAGGGCCGTGATGCCCTTCGTGGTGCCGGCGACCTTGAAGTCCATGTCGCCGTAGTGGTCCTCCTGGCCGGCGATGTCGGTGAGGACGACGAACTTCTCGCCGTCGCTCACCAGGCCCATGGCCACGCCTGCGACCGGCGCCTTGAGCTTGATGCCGGCATCCATGAGCGCCAGCGTGCCGCCACAGATGGTGGCCATGCTGCTGGAGCCGTTGCTCTCGGTGATGTCACTGACCACGCGGACGGTGTAGGGATTCTCGTCGGGGGAGGGCAGCACGGCGAAGAGGCTGCGCTCGGCGAGCATGCCGTGGCCGATCTCGCGGCGGCCGGGCCCGCGGTTGGGCTTCACCTCGCCCACGGAGTAGCCCGGGAAGTTGTAGTGCAGGTAGAACCGCTTCTTGTACTCCTCCTCCAGGCCGTCAATGATCTGGATGTTCTCGATGGTGCCGAGGGTGGCGGTCACCAGGGCCTGGGTCTCGCCGCGGGTGAAGAGGCAGCTGCCGTGGGCGGCGGGGAGGACGCCGACCTCGATGTTGAGGGGGCGGATCTGGTCGAACTTGCGACCGTCGAGGCGCACGCCCTGCTTGAGGATGGCGTTGCGGAAGAGGGTCTCCTTCAGCTCGTCGAAGCAGACGACCACATCCTTCTTCAGCTCCGGCTTCTCGGCCCCAGGCTGAGCGCAGAACTGGGCCACGGCCTCCTTCTTCAGGAGATCAATGGCCTTGTAGCTGTCGAGCTTCACCTTCAGGGTGAGGGCGGCAAAGAGCTTCTCGGCGAAGGCGGCGGCCACCTGGCCGTAGAGCTCCTCGTTGCGCTCGGCCTTGGCGGCGGCCACCTTGGCCTTGCCGACCTTGGCCTGGAGTTCCTTCTGGAGCTTCACGAGCACCTTGATCTGCGCGTGGCCGAACTGGAGGGCCTTGACCATGTCGGCCTCGGAAACCTCCTGGGCGCCGCACTCCACCATCACCAGGGCATCGGCGGTGCCGGCCACCAGCAGGTCGAGGTCACTCTCGGCCCGCTGGTCGGTAGTGGGGTTCACGATGAACTGGCCGTTCACGCGGCCCACGCGCACCCCGCCCACGGGGTTGTGGAAGGGGATCTCGCTGATGATCAGGGCCGCCGACGCCCCGACCATGGCCAGGGTCTCGGGGGCATGCTGGCCGTCGTAGCTGATGACCTGGGCGTTGATCATCGTGTCGCCGTTGTAGCCCTCCTCGAAGAGGGGCCGCAGGGGACGGTCGATGAGGCGGGAGGTGAGGGTCTCCTTGGTGGTGGGACGGCCCTCGCGCTTGAACCAGCCGCCGGGGATCTTGCCGGCGGCGTAGACGGCCTCCCGGTAGTCCACGGTCAGGGGGAAGAAGTCAATGCCCTCCCGGGGCGTGCCGTAGCACACGGCCACGAGGACCATGGTGTCGCCCTGCCGGACGATCACGGAGCCGTGCGCCTGCTTGGCGATGCGGCCGGTCTCGAGGCTGATGGGCGTGCCGCCCAGGTCCACGGAGACCGTGGTGGGGTTGAACTTGAGTGCGTTCATGAAAGCTCCTGGGCCGATGGCCCCTGTGGCTCCCCTTGAACCCTGGACACCAGCCCGGGGCTCCTGCGATCGCTCCATGAAACCCGTCCCGGAAGGGAGTTGGGCTTCCTGCAGAGGTCGCCGCCGAAGGGGAGCAGGGAAAATTCGGCAGGTGCCAGCATAGCAGGACGGAAGCCATCCCGGGTCCCGAGGTGGACCGGGCTTCCGCGACCCGGCTCAAGCCCCGAAGGTTGGCGCCGATAAGCGTTTTTGCATGCCTCGTTACACGATTTTACAAGTGACTTTACGGTCATGAATGATAAACTCGTTCCTCTCACTGTTGCATGAGGCCCCCTTGGCAGTTCCATGGCTTCGTCCCCTCATCGGTTTCGCTCTTGGGCTGCTGCTGGCCCTGGGGCTGATCCGGCTGGCGCCCCGATTGGGCTGGGTGGACCACCCGGACCAGGCGCGCAAGACCCACGCCCGCCCCACGGCCCGCACCGGGGGCCTGGTGGTGTGGGCCGCCCTGGCTGCGGCCCAGATCCTGGGGTGGCTGCCCTGGCACCTGCACGTCGCGGACTGGGTGGCGATCCATGGCATGGCCCTCATGGGCGCCCTGGATGACCGAATGAACCTGCGGCCACGCTACAAAGCCGTGGCCGGGTTCTCGGTGGCTGTCCTGCTGGCGGGCCATGCGGCCCTGGCGCTCTCCCACACCGTGGCCCATGTCATCTTCTTTGACCTGCCCCTCCCGGCCAGCCTCCCGGTCCTCTTTCCCCTGCTGTTCATCTGGTTCTGGGGCATCCCCCAGGCCTACAACCTCGTTGACGGCATCAACGGCCTCTCCATGGGCCTGGGGCTGATGGTGCTGGCGCTGCTGCACGCCCAGATCGGCGCCGCTCCGGGGCTCCTCACTGGGGCCCTGGCGGCAGTCTTCCTGCTCAATTTCCCGCGGGCCCAGCACTTCCTGGGAGACTGCGGGGCCCTGCTGCTGGGCACCTTCTTCGCCGTGGTGGCCATCAGGCAGATGGCGCCCTGGGACGCGGACCTGCCCGTGTGGCTGCTGGCCTACCCCATCGCGGACGTGAGCCTGGTGGTGGCCATCCGGCGCCGCAAGCGCCAACCCTTCAGTACCGCGGACCGCAGTCACCTCCACCATTGGATGATGGACCACACGGGGCAGCGGGCCTGGCTGGCCACCCCCATCCTCCTATCCCTGGCAGCCCTGCCCATGCTGCGGGCCACGGATCTGCCTGGGGCCCATCTGGTCTCTCTGGGAGGGCTGCTGCTCCTCGCCGCCCTGGCCTTCAAGGCCTTTCTGGACCGCGTCCTCCCGGCCCAGGACGATGAGGTCGCGGCCCGGGTGCGACTGGCAGTGCCCCCGATGGTGCAGGCGGAATCCCCGGAGCACTCGGGCGCCCATCGCACCCTGTGAGATCGGGCATACTCTTGGGATTCACGCGCTGGAGCACCTCCGCCAAGGGGCGGGGTTCCGATGAAAGGACCGTTTGATGCGTCGTCTGCCCCGAACCTGCGGCCTCGCCTGGATCCTGGCCACCGCCCTAGGCGCCCAGATCCCCTCGGGCATGGACCTCCAGGCCCTGAAACAGATGGCCAGCCAGGCGGGGACCGGAGTCCCGCCCGCCGCTGCGCCAGCGCCGGCCCAGGTCGTGGCTCTGGCGACGCCCCCCCAGACGGGGCCGGGAACCAGGGCCAAGGAGGAGCGCCTCGACCGGGAGATCCGCGCCCTGAAGGCGCGGGAGCGCGGGCCCGCCCGCTTCGCCTCGGACCTCTTCTCCGTGCGTCAGCACGGCTCCTTCGCCACGGACGGGGGCATCTCGGACGCCTACGTGCTGGGCACGGGCGACCAGCTGGCGGTGAACGTCTTCGGCAGCGCCACCTTCGACCTGCCGGCCCAGGTGGATGGCCGGGGCCAGATCGTCATCCCCAAGGTGGGCACGGTGCGTGTGGGCGGGCTCACCCTGGGCCAGGCCCGGACAGCCGTCCAGTCCCGGGTGGACCAGGACTTCTCCCACTCCACCGTGGATCTCCAGGTCACCCGGATGCGGGAGATCCGCGTCTTCATCCAGGGCGAGGTCTACCTCCCCGGCGCCTACCTGGTGCCGAGCCTCAGCTCCCTCATCAACGTGCTCAGCCTGGCGGGCGGCCCCACGGCCCTCGGGAGCTACCGGGACATCCGCGTGATGCGGGGCGGCAAGGCGGTCTTCCACTTCGACCTCTACCCCTACCGCGCCGAGGGGCTGGGGAACCCCAATATCACCCTCCAGAGCGGCGACACCATCTTCGTGCCCCTGGTGGAGAACCAGGTGATGCTCCAGGGCGCCTTCCAGCGGGTGGTGGGGCAAGCCGATCTCCTGCCGTTTTCCCGGGAGCCCAGGGATCCCGTCCAGGAGCAGCTCGACATCCTCCTGGCCCAGCGCAAGGCCCTCCTGGCCATCGTGAATCCCCTGCAGCATGCCGGCAGCCCATCCGCGGGAACCACAGTCACCGCTCTACCCGCCCCCCTTCCCGCCTTCCTGACCGGAACCCCTGGGATCCAGGGCGCCCAGCCCGGACCTGCCCCACAGGCCCAAGCCGGGCTCCCACCCGTCCTCCCGCCGGCCACCCTGGCCGCCATCCAGGCGCAGCTCCAGCAGCTCGACGCGCAGATCAAGCCCCTGGAGGCCCGGCAGGCCTCGGATCACCGGCTCCTGGTGGATCCGGTGACGGACCGCCCCTATGAAGCCCGGGACCGCTCCCAGCCCCGCTGGTTGAGCCAGTGGTACGCCTCGGGGATCGCCCCGGAGATGGCCTTCGAGATGCGCCCCGGGGAAACGGTGGCCGACGCCCTGCGCTTCGCGGGGGGACTGGCCCTGGAGGCGGGCCGCGGGGCCCTGACCCTGGAACGGCACACCCTCGCAGGCGTGGTGACGGGCCAGGAGGTGAGCCTCTCCCAGGCGGCCTCGGTGCCCCTCCAGCGGGGCGACGTGCTGTCGGCCCTGCCCCAGCGCACCCTCACCGGGGCGGTGGTGCAGGTGTCAGGCTGGGCCCGGGTGCCGGGCTTCTTCGCCCGCACCCCGGGCCTGAAAGTAGGCGACCTGCTGCGGCAGGAGCACGAGATCCTGCCGGACACCTACCAGCCCCGGGGCGAGATCGTCCGCACCCTGCCGGACGGTTCCACCCGCTATTTCGCCTTCGACGTGGCCAAGGCCCTGGCCGGGGACCCGGCTTCGGACCTGCTGCTGGCCGACCGGGACAAGGTCGAGCTCTACCGGGTGGAGGACTTCCGCCTGCCTCGGACCGTGACGGTGCTGGGGCCCGTCACCCGGCCCGGCGTCTACGCCTTCCACGAGGGCATGCGGGCTTCCGATCTCATCTTCCGGGCGGGAATCCCCCTCAAATCCGCCAACGACCTGGTGGCCGAACTCGCCCACTGCAGGGCCGGGAAGCCCACCCAGGTCATTCGCCTCGACCTGCAGCGGCTGCTGTCCACCCGCACGGAAAGCCCGGTGGGCCTGGACAATGACGCCCTGAACCCCCGCCTACAGCCCGATGACCAGCTCAGCTTCTTCTCCCTGCCGGATGCCAAGGTCAGCCGCATCGTCCATCTGGAAGGCCAGGTCGCGATGCCCGGCGACTACGTCCTGGAGTCGGACCACGAGACCCTGAGCCACCTCATCGCCCGG
>DAIDKC010000044.1 GCA_027451045.1 Holophagaceae bacterium
GTATTGGTGCCGTCCACGATGACCCATTTTTCCGTGCTTTCCGGAGCGACTGCGCTGGTGCGACCCACGGTGGTGCAGGTACTGTCCTGGGCATCCGTGGCATCGGTCACGGTGAGGTCCACCTTGTAGGCGACGATCGCCCCAGGCACACCCGGGAAACTCACGACACCCGGGTTCTGGGTGGTGGCACTCGAGGGCACCCCGTAGGGGAACTTCCAGGCATAGGTTAGGCTTCCGCCGGAACTTGGAGCGGTGCCAGTGCCGTTGAACGTCAGCTTCCCACCGGCGGGGATGACCACGACACCTGGTCCCGTGGGATCTGCCACCCAGGCCTTTGTAGTCGGGTCCTGCGTGATCACCGGCACACCCTGGCCGGTGTCCTGGATGGTGGCTGGATCCATCAGGGTACCCGACGCCTGGGGAGAGGTGATGCTAGCCGTCGGGGGAGCATTCAGAGTGACCTGGATGGTCCTGGATTGCGCTACGGCATTGGCGTTGGTGCTGCGGTTATCCGTCGCGTTGACGGTGACCGTGGCGGTGCCGGAGAAACTATCCGGATAGATGTGGGTCAAGGTGACCGAGACTCCCGCCTGCGTGGGTTGCGTGGTGGTTCCCGTGACGCTCACAGGCTGGCATGGAGGCGCATCGGGACCACCCCAGTTCACGGTGTAGGAGACAGGATCATTGTCCTGGTCCGTCAGCGTGAAGGTGAGGGTCACCATCTTGGATGTGTAGGCTGACGTGGTCGTTGCCGCAGGCGACGTGATCGTGATCGTCGGGGGATGGTTCACGCCGAGCGTATTGATGGTCATCAGGGGCCCGTTGCCGGGGAGTCCCTGGATGCCCACGGTGTCGGTGGCATAGGCCGATGGCGTCGAAGTCCGCGTGCCCTGGGAGGCTGCGCCCGTGTAGGTGACGGTGAAGCTGTAGGAGCCGCCACCATTACTCACCGCGTTGGTGACCTTGGCATTCGGGTCATTGGGATTGAAGGTGATGTTGCCGATTGGGATGGGATCGGTCACTCCCGGTTGCCCCGCCCGAGGATTGGTCGCCGTGAGCGTGAAGACCTGGCTGACGGTTCCATTCATGTCCGCATTCAGGTTGGTGGGGCCAGGACTGGTGAAGGCCACCACCGGAAGGGGCGTCGCCAGCACCGTGAACGGCACCGCCGGAGCCCAGTCGCCCGTGCTCCCGTGGTTATCCACTGCCTGCACCGTCACGTTGGCCGTTCCCGTGAACGTCGAGGCATAGGTGTGCGTCACGCTCGTCGTCGGACCGCCCGCCGAGGTCTGCAGCACCGTGTTGTCCCCGAAATTCCACACGTAGTGGTCAATCGTGTCCCCGGCATCGGGGTCCGTCGCGCTGGCCGTGAAGGTGTACGACTTGTTCTGGTAGAGGTTCACCGCGGCCGAAGTCACCTTCGCGACTGGGGGTCGATTAGTCAGAATGTCCAGAGTGGCGGTCCAGGTGGTGACGCCTCCCTTGCCGTCATCGGCAGTGACGGTGACCACGTCGGTGCCTGAAGCGGCGAAACTGTGGACCACGGGGTTGGAACCGGTGACCTTGGCGCTGCCATCACCGAAATCCCAGGTGAGGGTCACATTGTCCCCATTGGCGTCGGTGGTGGTGGCCGTGAAGGTCAGGGGGACATTGGCGTAGAGGCTTCCCGAGGGATAGGCCACGGACAGCGTGGGCGCGGAATTGGCCAGGATGTTCATGTTCAGCGTGATGCTCTTGACGCTGACATTGGGCACGCCCCGGCCATCATCGGCGGTGAAGACCACCGTGTAGATGCCGGGGGCATTGTAGGTGTGGGTCTGATGGAGGGCAGCAGGATCCTGAGTGGGGGCGATGTCTCCGGCATTGCCGGCGTCACCAAAGGTCCAGGAATAGGTCAGGGGATCCTGATCGGGATCCGTGGCGGTGGCAGCAAAATCAATGGGAACGCCCTGCCATGTGGCGTTGGAGCCTGCGGGGATCTTCGGCGTGGCGGTCATGGTGATGACGGGCGCGTTGTCCACGGTTGACACAGTGCGGATGGTGATCACTGGGCCTGAAGTGGGGGCGCTGCTGACACCGTTGGAATCCGTAATGGTGAGGGTGGGCGTGGCAGTCCGCTGCCCGATGGCCGTGTCGGCCTGATAGGCCACCGGGATGCTCCAGTTCCCGCTGCCCAGATCCGTGGGCGCGCCCACCGTGGCCTTGGAATCACCTGGATCCAGCAGGAAGCTGCTGGCGGCGAGGGTGCCGGTTCCGGAATTGGCTACGTTCACGGTGAAGGTGACCGTCGCACTGCTGCCAATGGCCGGGCTGATGGTGACGGCCGCTGCGGGGGCCGTGAAGGTAGCGGTAAGGGGCGAGGCAGCTGCATTCACCGTCAGTGCCTGCGTGACGGGGGCCGATGTCACTTTCGCGGCATTGGTGGCGGTCACGGTGAGGGTCGGCGTCCCGGCGGCCGTGAAGGCATGGACACAGGTTCCAGTGGCGGCGCCATTGATCACACTGCTGGGCGTGGTCTTCGTGGTGCCATCCCCGAAATTCCACGTGAACGAGGCGATGGATCCGCCGATGTTGGGATCGGTGGCCGTGGCCGTGAAGGTGTAGGAGGTGTACTCGGAGAGTTGGGCATCATTAGGGGCCCATCCCTTAAGGGCGACCACCGGCGGCAGACTGCTCTGGGGAAGAGATGCACCCGAAGAAGAAGAAGAGCCGCCCCCTCCGCAGGCCACCAAAAGTCCCAAACCCGCTGCGACCAGCAGTCCGCGGCTGATGCCAAGTCCCCAAGGACGCATGAGCGACCCCCGTCTAAAGAAGAAGTGCGGGTAGATGATAAAGCATTCTGTCCCCAGGGAGGGAAGATATCAACCGCCCGTAGGACAGGAACCCCCAGATTTCATATAGCTCCCTAGTTTGCGAGTGAGGGGTCCCGACTATCTCCCCAGGCAGTCCAGCGCCTCGGCCAGGCAGGCTTCGTACGTCTCGTCCGGCGTCTCCTCCAGGAAGAACTCCACGGCATGGCCGGCCGGCCGGGCCTCGGGGTGGGCGGACCAGGCCTCGAACAGGGCGTCCAGGGGCGCCGCATCCAGGGGATGCCGCCGCAGTTTGTGGGCCTTCCGCGTCCGGTCGGGGTCGGGGCCGCGCAGGCAGAGGCCTTCGCGTTTCGTGGCCACGAAGGTGAACGCCTGGACCCAGGTGCCGTCCATGAGCTGGTTGAAGTGGAGGAAGGCCCCGTGCTGGCTGAGGCTCAGGTCCAGCACCCGGTTCGGCCCGCGCCAGGCCCCGGTCCACCGGCCCAGGATCCCGGAGAGCCGCACCCGTTCGGAGGGGTGATGGAGGCAGCGCTGGGCATTCTGCATGAAAGTGTCGGTGAATTCCAAGTCAACCTCCGCACGCCCAGCCTACCGCGGGCCGCGCCCGCGCCCCCGCCCATCCCGTCCGCGGGCCGGAAAGGCTACCATGGGGCTTCCCGCTCGCCCATGCCACCCCCTCCCCCGAAGACCGTCGCCTCGACCCTGCGCCACCTGGTGCTGCCGCTGAGCATCCTCGCGGTGGGCTTGGTCTGCACCCTCGGCTTCTACGTCTGGGGGCGGCACGTGCAGGCCCTCGACGACCAGGCCCGCATCCGCCAGTACTCCGAGCGGGTGGAGGCTGCCCTCCGGGACCACCTCGGCCGCGACGAGGATCTGCTCCTGGGCGCCCAGGGCTATCTGGCCCAGCGCGGGGCCGTCACCCCCGCCGCATGGGCCGACTACATCCGCCGGCTGGATCTGGCTCGCCGCCACCCAGGCCTCTCCAGCATGGCCTTCATCGTGCCTGTGCCGGACGCCGACCTGGCCTCCTTCCTCGCCCACGGCCTGCCGCCGGGCAGCCACTACCATCTGCCCCGGGCGGATCCCCAGCCCCTGGGCGACCCGGGCGCCGAGGGCCGCCACCTCATCCTCACCCGCTGTGAACCCGCGGCCCAAAGCCCGAATGCCATCGGACTGGACGTAGGGGCCAGCCGGACCCAGCGGGAGGCCGCGGACCGGGCCCTGGCCACGGGTCGGGCGGCCCTGTCCGGCCTCCTCTACTTCAACAAGGACCAGGGGCAGCAGGAGGCGGTTGCCCTGTTCCTGCCCGTCTTCCGGGCCGGGAAGGCGGGGCGGCACCTCCTGGGCTGGGTCTCCGCGGGCATCCTCATCCGCCCCCTGGTGCGGGACATCCTCCGGGACGAGGACCGGGGGCTCACCTTCGAGCTGCTGGACGATTCCTCCACCCTGGTTACCCCCTGGCTGTACGCCAGCCCCCGCTGGCCCGTCAACGCCCAGCCGGTGGCCATCCACCACGTCCGCTTCGCAGGCCGCTCCTGGGAGGTCCGCTACGCGGAGCTTCCCGCCTTCAGGCACACCGCTGCCCTTCCCCCGACGGGCTGGCTCCTCGCGACCGGCCTGGTCGGAACCCTCTCCCTGGCCGCCGGGGCGGCGGGCCTCGCCGGCACCCGGGCCAGGGCCCTGGATCTGGCGGGTCGGATGACGGGATCCCTCCACCAGGCCCTCGCCCGCAACCGCGGCCACCTGGAGAACACCCCCCTGGCCGTGATCGAGACGGACGCCGACTTCCACATCCAGGAGTGGAACCCGGCTGCGGAGCGGATCTTCGGCTACACCCAAGCGGAAATGCTCGGCCAGGACCCCCGCCTGCTGGTGCCCGACCCCCAGCAGGCCAGCCTCTCCCGCCGGCGCAAGGCCTTCGTGGCGGGCCGCGGCGGAAGCCTGCGCCTCACCCTGGAATCCCTCACCAAGACCGGGGATCTGCGCCTGTGCGACTGGACCATCACCGGCATCCAGGACGACGAGGGAGGCTTCGCCGGGGCCATGTTCATGGCGGACGACATCACCGAGCGCCGGAAGGGGGAGGAGGCCCTCCGCCAGGCCCAGAAGCTCGAGAGCCTGGGCGTGCTGGCCGGGGGCATCGCCCACGATTTCAATAACCTGCTCACCGCGGTCCTGGGCAACACGGAGATCGCCCTCCTCCAGGCCCCGGAGGGTTCCCTCCTCCGTGCGGCCCTGGAGCGCATTGACACCGCCGCCCGGCGGGGCGCGGACCTGGCCCGCCAGCTCCTGGCCTATGCGGGGAAGGGGCGCATGGCCGTTCGTCCCCTGGACCTCAACCGGGCGATCCAGGAGATGAGCGATCTGCTGGCCGTTTCCATTTCCAAGAAGGTGGCCCTGGCTTGCGACCTCCAACCCGACCTCCCGGCCGTGGAGGCCGATGGCGCCCAGGTCCAGCAGGTGGTCATGAACCTGGTGATCAACGCCTCCGAGGCCATCGGGGACCAGCCCGGCACCATCACCCTCCGGACCCGGTCCGCGCAGCTCGGACCGGCGGAACTCTCGGCCTCCTTCCCGGGCCAGGCCCTGGAACCCGGTCCCTTCGTGCGCCTGGAGGTGGAGGATGACGGCTGCGGCATGGACGCCGAGACCATCGGTCGGATCTTCGACCCCTTCTTCTCCACCAAGTTCACGGGGCGGGGCCTGGGGCTGTCCGCCATGCTGGGCATCGTAAAGGGACACAAGGCCGGGTTGCGGGTGGACAGCCGCCCGGGCCAGGGCACCACCTTCACCCTGCTCTTCCCCGCCTGCGACCGGCCCGTTCATGCGGAGGCCGAGCGGACCGACAGCACACCTGGCCTGAAGGGCCGGGTGCTGGTGGCCGACGACGAGGGCTCCCTCCGGGACCTGGCCCGGAGCGCCCTGGAATCCGCGGGCCTGGAAGTGCTGGAGGCCCGGGACGGCCAGGAGGCCCTCGAGCGCTTCGAGGCGGAGGAGGGGCGCATCCACCTGGTGTTCCTCGACATGACCATGCCCAGGATGGGCGGGGCCGAAGCCTTCCGCCGGCTCCGCCGCATGGATCCCGCCGTCCGGGTCCTCCTCACCAGCGGCTACACCGAGCAGGAGGCCCTGGATGCCCTCGACGGCCTGGTGCCCGACGGCTTCCTCCAGAAGCCCTTCCGGATCCGGGACCTGGTGGCGAAGGCACGGGAGGTCCTGGCAGCCGCCCCCTCGCGAGACATATCTTGATGAACAACAAGCCATACCCTCAAGTGCATTAACTCCATGTTTTTTCAATGGCCTGTGTCCTGCATCACAACTGGACCTCATTGATTTTTTAAACGCAGACTTTGCCGCCCGGACCGTTCATCCTGGGGGGATCTGGAGGCGTCCATGTCCGGCTCGGCCACCCCCCTGCTCACCCCCGAGAAGCTGCCCGCGGAAGGCTGGCACGCCACCCATGCCGAGGCGCAGGAGCGCCTCGCCCGCATGGCCCGGGCCCTCGGCGCTTCCGACTGGAAAGGCGTGGACGAGGGCGCCCGGTGGATCTACGAGGTGCTCCGGCCCCACAACGAGGCCGAGGAACGGGAGCTCTTCCCCCTGCTGGAGGAGATCGGCGCCGAGTCGCTTTATCAGCGCCTCTACGAGGACCACCGGCAGATGTGGGATCTGACCCTCCAGCTCCTCTCGGGGATCTCCGACGGCCAGGTGCGCGCCCCCCAGTCCGTGATCCTGACGGGACAGCGCCTGGTGGATCTGGTGCGCGACCACGTCGAGGCCGAGGAGGAGCTGATGCTCCCCCTCCTGAAGGGCAAGTCGCTCTACGCCTCCGACGCCGAGACGCAGGACGGTTACCTCATCCTCGAGAAGAAGCTCATCGCCCCGGAGACCTGGTCCTTCATCGTCCAGGCGCCCCAGGTGGCGCGCGGTCGCAAGCCCGGCCAGTTCTTCATGGTCGCCCCCTTCCCCGAGAGCGAACGAATCCCCCTCACCCTGGCGGGCGGCGACGCCCGGAAGGGCTACATCCACTTCATCATGCAGGAGGTGGGCGCCACCACGAAGGCCATGGGCCGCCTGAGCGCCGGCGACCGCCTCTACGCCGTGGCCGGCCCCATGGGCAGTCCCACCGAGCTGGTGGAGGAGGGCACCATCGTCCTCATGGCCGGCGGCTACGGGTCCGCAGCCATCCTCCCCGCCGCCGAGTTCCTCCACGAACGGGGCCGCCGGGTCATCACCATCCTGGGCGGCCGCAGCAAGGAGCGCGTGCTGCTGGCCGAGGAGCTGGGCGCCGCCTCCGCCGAGCTGATCGTCACCACCGATGACGGCACCCTGGGCCGCCAGGGCCTGGTCACCGACGCCCTGAAGGATGTCATCGCCCGCGAGCCCATCGCCGAGGTGGTGGCCGTGGGCCCCCTGCCCATGATGCGGGCCGTCTCCGAGATGACGAAGCCCCACGGCATCCTCACCCTCGTGAGCCTGAACGCCCTGATGGTGGACGGCACGGGCATGTGCGGCGGCTGCCGCGTCTCCGTGGGCGGCGAGACCAAGTTCGCCTGCTTCGACGGCCCCGACTTCGACGGCCACAAGGTGGACTTCAACATGCTGCGCATGCGGCAGGACTGGTACAAGGAGTCCGAGCGCCAGGCGGAGGATCCCCACGAGTGCAAGATCGGCCGCGTAGCCGCCACGGGCCCCGTGGACTATTCCAAGTATCTCAACGAGCCCGTCACCGAGCTGGACTGGCAGAACCTCGATCTGCGGGGCATCAAGCCCAGCCAGAAGATGAAGATCCCGCGCCAGGAGATGGCCTGCCAGCCCCCCGAGCTGCGGGTATGCAACTTCGACGAGGTGAGCCTGGGCCTGTCACCGGAACAGGCGAAGCTCGAGGCCGCGCGCTGCATCATGTGCAAGCACCCCGCCTGCATCGAGGGCTGCCCGGTGAGCATCAACATCCCGGCCTTCCTCCAGGAGATCGTCAACGATGATCCCCAGGCCGCGGCCCGCATCATCAAGGAGAGTTCCTCGCTCGGTTCCGTCTGCGGCCGCGTCTGCCCGCAGGAGAAGCAGTGCGAGATCAAGTGCGTGGTGGGCATCAAGGGCCTCCCGGTCTCCATCGGCCGCCTGGAGCGCTATGCCGCCGATTCCATGCTGGGCTCCGAGGAGCTGCCGCCGGTAGAGCCCGCCACGGGCAGGAAGGTGGCGGTGGTCGGGGCGGGCCCCGCGGGCCTCACCGTGGCCGGCGAGCTCATCAAGAAGGGCCACCAGGTCACCGTCTATGACGCCTTCCACAAGCCCGGCGGCGTGATGCTCTACGGCATCCCCGAGTTCCGCCTGCCCAACAGGATCGTGGACCAGGAGGTGCACACCCTCCGCCGGCTCGGCGTGAAGTTCGTGATGAACACCCTCGTGGGCCGCAGCATGACCCTCGAGGACCTCCGCAAGGAGAACGATGCGGTGTTCATGGGCACCGGTGCCGGCCTGCCCAAGATGATGGGCATCCCCGGCGAGGAGTACAAGGGCATCTACACCGCCAACGAGTTCCTCACCCGCATCAACCTCATGCGCGCGGACCTGTTCCCCGACTACACGACGCCGGTGACCGTGGGCAAGCACGTCATCATCGTCGGCGCCGGCAACACGGCCATGGACGCCGCCCGGGCCGCCCGCCGCATGGGCGCGGAGAAGGTCACGGTGGTCTACCGCCGCACCATCAAGGAGTCCACCGCCCGGAAGGAGGAGCTGGAACATGCCATGGAAGAGGGTGTGGAGTTCAAGTTCCTCACCACCCCCGTCCAGCTCCACGGCAACGAGAAGGGCTGGATGACCCACGCGGAGTGCGCCGTCATGGAACTGGGCGAGCCCGGTCCCGACGGGCGCCGCAGCCCCCGCATGACCGACGAGCGCATCGTCCTGCCCTGCGAGACCCTGGTGGTGGCCCTCGGCTTCGACGTGAACCCCCTCATCGCCCAGACCGAGCAGGGCCGGCTCAAGACCCTGAAGGGTGGCGTGGTGGTGGTGAACGAGGAGACCGGCGAGACCAGCCTGCCCGGCGTCTTCGCCGGCGGCGATGTCATCACCGGCGGCGCCACCGTGATCCTGGCCATGGGCCAGGGGCGCCGGGCGGCCGCGGCAATGCACCAGCGCCTGATGGAAGTGCCGGCGGCCAGTCACTGACCCCGGTTGTGACGAAAGGCGACAATACCATCTTGTATCATCCCTGGGCCTTCCCCGTTCGTGTTTGACGATGGGAAGGCCCAGCCCCCGGAAGGAGCGACCATGAATCCGCGCGTGATGAAGACCCTGGATGGGAACGAGGCCACCGCCTCGGTGGCCCACCGCCTCAGCGAGGTCATCGCCATCTACCCCATCACGCCCTCCTCCAACATGGGCGAGTGGGCGGACGAATGGAGCTCCCAGGGCAAGGTCAACATCTGGAAGACCATCCCCACCGTCATCGAGATGCAGTCCGAAGGCGGCGCCGCGGGCGCGGTCCACGGTGCCCTGCAGGCGGGCAGCCTGACGACGACCTTCACGGCGTCCCAGGGCCTGCTGCTCATGATCCCCAACATGTACAAGATCGCCGGCGAGCTGACGCCCTTCGTCATGCATGTCAGCGCCCGCACCCTGGCCACCCACGCCCTGAGCATCTTCGGGGACCACTCGGACGTGATGGCCTGCCGCCAGACCGGCTTCGCCATGCTCGCCTCCGAGAGCGTCCAGCAGGCCCACGACTTCGCCGCCATTGCCCACGCTGCGACCCTGCGCAGCCGGGTGCCCTTCCTGCACTTCTTCGACGGCTTCCGCACCAGCCACGAGGTGGCCAAGATCGAGCTCCTCGAGGATGAGGACCTCCGCAGGATGGTCCCGGACGATCTGGTGGCGGGCGTCCGTCGGATGGCCTTGACGCCGGACCATCCCGTCATCCGGGGCACGGCGCAGAACCCCGACACATTCTTCCAGGCCAGGGAGGCATGCACGCCCTACTACGCCGCAGCGCCCGCCCTCGTGCAGCAGGAGATGGACCGCTTCGCCAGGCTCACCGGCCGGCAGTACCGCCTCTACGAATACTTCGGGCACCCCGAGGCCGAGCGGGTGGTGGTCATCATGGGCTCCGGCTGCAACGTCACCCACGAGTACGTGGAATGGGCCCAGCAGCAGGGCGAGAAGGTGGGCGTCCTGAAGGTCCGCCTCTACAGGCCCTTCTCCGTTCCCGAGTTCGTCAGGGCGCTGCCGGCCTCCGTGAAGAAGCTCGCGGTGCTGGACCGGTCCAAGGAGCCCGGTGCCCCCGCCGATCCCATGCACCTGGACGTCCTTGCCGCCCTGCGGGATGGCAGGGAGGAAGGCCACACCTCGCTCGATCCCGTGGTCGTCGGCGGCCGGTACGGCCTCTCCTCCAAGGAATTCACCCCGGCCATGGTCAAGGCCGTCTTCGACAACCTGGCCCTGGCCCGGCCGAAGAACCACTTCACCGTGGGCATCGTGGACGATATCAGCCACAGTTCCCTCGCCTACGATCCGGCCTTCGACGTCGAACCCGCCGATGTCACCCGCGCCCTCTTCTACGGCCTGGGCGCCGACGGCACCGTGGGCGCCAACAAGAATTCCATCAAGATCATCGCCGAGGAGACCCCCAACTACGGCCAGGGCTACTTCGTCTACGACTCCAAGAAGTCCGGGGCCATCACCATCAGCCACCTGCGCTTCGGCCCCCGGCCCATCCGCAGCGCCTACCTGGTGACCAAGGCCAACTTCATCGCCTGCCACCAG
>DAIDKC010000045.1 GCA_027451045.1 Holophagaceae bacterium
AATGACGCCACCAGAGAATCACTAGAATCTAGGGCGTGCGGGCCATCGATGAAGACGCAATGCTGGCTTGCCTTCGCACGATGATAGGGTACGGGCCCGCCAGGAAAACCAGGGGGGCCCGTGGGGTATACCTACGCAAACGCAGCAATGACAGTCCGGGCCCGGTCCCTCCTCGCCGAGATCTACCCATCGATCTCGCACGAAACCCGAGTTCCACACCCAGTTCCACTCAGTGCCACCGTGCCAAAAACAGAGGGGTCATTTTCAACACTTAACCGATTTCGATCTGGGTCTCAGGCAGGCTGTGCGGATTTGCTTTGATTGCGAGGTGCTCGTATAAGATCATTAAAAACAAAATATAAATGCGGGCCGCAACTCCCAACTCAAAGCAATTTCAGTTGATTACACAATTTTTCAAGACGAGAGCCTTAAACCACTCGGCCAACCTTCCCTGGGTTCATCATACGGGATCCCGCCCGGGGAGCCTTGTGCCAAGGCGGCCGCACAGGTAAGCTGAAAGGCCCTGGAGAGATGCCGGAGTGGCCGAACGGGCTCGCCTGCTAAGCGAGTGTATTGGGTAAACCAGTACCGGGGGTTCGAATCCCCCTCTCTCCGCCACCGGAAGCCGCCCTGGGGCGGCTTCTTTCAGGTCGGCCGGGGGATTCGAAGTCACAGAATCGCTGGCAGGTAGCCGCAGGCGGAGACAGCCAGGGGGGCTGTCGGAGCCGTGAAGCGGCGTGCCCGCGATGCGTGCGGAGCGGAGGGTGCTAAGCCCGGAGCGAATCCCCCTCTCTCCGCCACCGGAAGCCGCCCTGGGGCGGCTTCTTACAGGTCGGTGGGAGATGCGGAGTCAGGGAATCGCCGGCAGGAGCCGGGGAGGGCCCTGCCCATGGCGGCGCTGGAAGGCCGGGATCCCTGGAGGCGCATGGTGGTCCCGGCGGGAATTGAACCCACGACCTACCGCTTAGGAGGCGGTCGCTCTATCCGCTGAGCTACGGGACCATGCGGCGCAACGCACCCATTCTAGCGGGAACCAGGCCGGCCGGGACCCCGGGACTGCGCGTCATCACGGTCCCGGGGGCTTCAGCTCCGGTGGTCCCACCCTTCGGCGGCGCGGAAGCTGTGCCAGTGCTCGCTGCCGAGGATGATGTGGTCCGCCAGGGGGACGCCCAGGGCCTCGCCGGAACTCTGGAGGCGCCGCGTCAACTGGATGTCCTCCCTGCTGGGGGAGGGGTCTCCACTGGGGTGGTTGTGGAAGGCGAGGGCGGTGGTCGCGCCGTAGCGCAGGGCTTCCCGGAAGAATTCCCGGGGGCTGATCAGGGTGGCGGTGGCGGTGCCCTGGCTGAGGATCCGCTCGGCCAGGAGATCCCCCTTGGCGTTCAGGGCGAGGAGGCCGAAACGCTCCTCGCTCCACCCCTGGGCCCTCGGGAGCAGGTAGGCGCCTGCGGCCCTGGGGCTCGTGATGCGGGGGCGTTCGGCCCCCCGCTGGGACCTCCGGACGAGTTCCAGGGCGGCCCAGAGCTGCCCCGCCCTGGCCGGACCGAGACCCCCCTGGGCCAGCCAGTCGTGGAGCCCCAGCCCGAGAAGGCCTGCGAGTCCGCCCGTGCGGGACAGGATCGTCTGGGCCAGGTCCAGGGCGGACTGTCCGGCGCGCCCCGCGCCCCAGAGAAGGGCGAGGAGCTCGGCGTCGGACAGGGCTTCCCCCTGTCCGGCCAGGAGGCGCTCCCGGGGTCGCTGTTCGGGGGAGAGGTCGAGGATGCGCATAGGGCCCTCCGGCAGGTCATTCCACCCGTACCCACCTGCCTGGCGCGCTCCGCCAGCGCAGAAGCTGGAGCCGTCCCCGGCCCGACAGGCGCATACAGACGGCTTCCGTGCCGTCGTTCAGGAACCAGAGGCTGGCAGTGGCCGTGTGCCGGGGGGTCACCGTGATGCTGGGATGGGCTTCCCCCCTGCCGCCCGCCCACCGCGGCTCGTCCATGCCCCGCGGAAGAGGGATGGTCCGGGGCTTCCCCCACCGGATGCGGCGGCCGAGGCGGATGGGCAGGTGGTTGGGGTCGGAGCCCGATCCCAGGCTGACCGTCACGTTCGAACCCCGCGCCCGGGCCAGCACGAAGGCCTGGTCGAGGCTTTCGACCAGCTCGTTCTGGGCCGCGTCCAGCTCGATGTGGCCAGGATCCAGTCTGGCCAGTCCCGCCAGGGCGAGCAGGCCGGAGATGCCGGTCGCGAGGGCGAGTTCGAGCATGGAGTGCCCGCATTGGGCCGACCGGCCTGTGCCGGACAGGGGGTGGAACAGGCCGGGACCCATGGCGCCTCCTATCGCTTGGCCGAGGTGGGGACCGGGCTGGCGGCGAGGAAAGGCTTGATCCGGGCGAAGCCCTTCTCGCCGATCCCCTTGACGTTCATCAGCTCCTCCGGGCGCTGGAACCCGCCATGCTCCTTGCGGAAGGCGATGATGCGCTCGGCGGTCTTCGGGCCGACACGGGGGAGCTGCATCAGCTCCGTCACGGTGGCGGTGTTGAGGTTGACGGGGTGCTGGGGCTGGCGGGGGGCCTTGCCGGCCGCCGCGAGGGGGAGGGCCAGGGCAGCTGCCAGGGCCAGGGTCGTGAGGGGTTTGATCATGGTCGCCTCCTTTCAGGCGACCTCAATGAATCGAATTCTGTGCCATGAATTTAAATTTAAATATTTTAATAATTATTAAAAATTTAAATATAAATTGTGACTTCAAAAAATGACAAAAATTAATGATTTGAAAATAAATATAAATATTTTAAAATTTATAAAATATAATAATTAATATACAATAATAAATTAAATGACACAATTGTTTACTATGTCCAGAGTCTCAAACCCCTCGGGCGGAGGAACTCCGGTTGGATTATCCTGGAACCTCCGAGGAGCGCTGCAGGACCCGCCGGATGGCTGTGCGGGCTCCCAGGCTCGGACCCACCCTCAGGAACGGCGCTCACCTCAACCCTGCCCGGGAACGACGAGGTGGCTTCGCCCGTCGTCCTGGAATCCGAGGAGGTCCCATGACCGTCGCCCCCGCCGACCCCATTGTCGCCGATCTTTCGCTCGCCCCCTGGGGGCGCCGCGAGATCGCCATCGCCGAGGGCGAGATGCCCGCCCTGATGGCCATCCGGAAGGAGTACGCCGCCAAGCAGCCCCTGAAGGGCGCGCGCATCGCCGGCTCGCTCCACATGACCATCCAGACCGCCGTGCTCATCGAGACGCTGAAGGCCCTGGGCGCCGAGGTGCGCTGGGCCAGCTGCAACATCTTCAGCACCCAGGACCACGCCGCCGCCGCCATCGCCGTGGGCGGCACGCCCGTCTTCGCCATCAAGGGCGAGACCCTCGAGCAGTACTGGGAATTCACCCACCGCATCTTCGACTTCGAGGGCGGCGCGAACATGATCCTCGACGACGGCGGCGACGCCACGCTGCTGCTGCACCTGGGGACCCGTGCCGCGAAGGATCCCTCCGTGCTCGACCATCCGGACAGCGAGGAGGCCCGCGTCCTCTTCGCGGCCATCCGCAAGCGGCTGGCCACGGACTCCGGCTGGTATGAGCGGCAGCTGGCCCAGGTGAAGGGCGTGACGGAGGAGACCACCACCGGGGTGCACCGGCTCTACGAGATGGCGAAGAAGGGGGAGCTGCGCATCCCCGCCATCAACGTCAACGACAGCGTCACCAAGAGCAAGTTCGACAACCTCTACGGCTGCCGTGAGTCCCTGGTGGACGCCATCAAGCGGGCCACCGACGTCATGGTCGCAGGCAAGATCGCCGTGGTCTGCGGCTACGGCGACGTGGGCAAGGGCTGTGCCCAGGCCCTGAAGGCCCTGAGCGCCCAGGTGTGGGTCACCGAGGTGGATCCCATCTGCGCCCTGCAGGCGGCCATGGAAGGCTACCGTGTGGTGACCATGGATGAGGCCGCGCCGCTGGCGGACATCTTCGTCACCGCCACGGGCAACCTGCGGGTCATCACCCATGCCCACATGTTGGCCATGAAGCACAACGCCATCGTGTGCAACATCGGCCATTTCGACAGCGAGATTGACGTCGCCAGCCTGGAGCAGTACCCCTGGGAGGAGATCAAGCCTCAGGTGGACCATGTGATCTTCCCGGATGGGCACCGCATCATCCTGCTGGCCAAGGGCCGCCTTGTGAACCTGGGCTGTGGCACCGGCCACCCCAGCTACGTGATGAGCAGCAGCTTCGCCAACCAGACCCTGGCGCAGATCGAACTCTGGACGAAGCAGAGCCAGTACCCCGTGGGGGTCTACACCCTGCCCAAGCACCTGGACGAGCAGGTGGCCCGGCTCCAGCTCCAGACCTTGAACGCCCGGCTCACGACTCTCACGGATGAGCAGGCCGCCTACATCGGGGTGCAGAAGGCGGGCCCCTTCAAGGCGGACGCGTACCGCTACTGAAGGAGAGCCGGGACTCCCCGGGATCCTCCGCCCGGAGGATCCCGGGGGAGGGTCCGGCGGCGGGCTGTCAGAGGAACGCCACCGACTTCACGGCTGCGCCCAGCACGTAGCAGCGCTCGATGTTGGAAGCTTGGTCCGCGGGGATCATGAAGAACCCGGGACGATCCGGCTGGTAGCCCTGGGTGGATCCCACGAGGTGTTCACCGTCCTGGAAGGTCACCATGAGCTTGCGGCCCGGCGTGGGGTGGGCGGGGTCGAAGGCCCCCTTCTCCATGTGGGAGGGATTCCCCTGGAGGTCCCTGACGAAGAACAGGGCCTTCAACTGGGCGGTGCGGACCTCCACCGGGCGGAGCCCGTCGCCCGGGACGACATGGAAGACGTCCTTGGCCGGTGCGAAATCCCCCGTCACGCCCTTGAGCAGCCTGCCGTCCGTGTAGTGGGCGACCACCTTGTTCATGCCGTCCTCCCGGGCGGGGCTAGAAGACGTACCCGCCTCCATTGACCGGCAGGGTCGCCCCGGTGACGAAAGCCGTTCCGAGAAGGCCCGTCACGGCCGCGGCCACATCCTCGGCCCTTCCGTTCCGCCGCAGGGGCGTATGCTCGGCGGCCGCCTGCTTGTGCTTCTCGGGCAGGTGGGCGGTGGCATCGGTAAGGGTCAGGCCGGGGGCCACGGCGTTGACGCGGATGCCCATGGGGCCGAGCTCGAAGGCCATCGCGCGCACGAAGCCCTCCAGCGCCGCCTTGGCCGCGCTGTGGGCGCAGAAGCCCCAGCCCGGGTTGCGGGCCAGCCCGCTGGTGATGGCCACGATGGAGCCCTCCTTCCGCTCGAGCATCTGGGGTACCACGGCCCGGCAGCCGTGGAAGGCCGCGCCGAGCTCGCCCATGAGCTTGGCCTCGAAGGCCTCCCAGGGATAGTCGAGAAAGCCCTTCATGGGGAAGCCGATGGAGGCATTCAGGACCAGCAGGCCGATGGGTCCGAGCTCCGCCTTGACAGTGGCCGCCATGGCCTCGACCTGGGCCCTGTCACGGGCATCGGCCTTCACGACCAGGGCCCGGCCCCCCGCCTGCCTGATGTCCGACACCACGCCCTGGGCCGCGGCCTCGGAGGCGTGGCAGTTGACGGCCACCGAGACTCCCTGCGCTGCCAGGGAGCGGGCGATGGCCGCGCCGATGCCGCGGCTCGCGCCCGTGACGAGGGCGACGTTTCCTGCGAGTGCCATGGGACCTCCTCGGCGGAATGGACTGGCGCCGATTCTCCCCCTTCCGGTGCGCCGGCTCAAGGGCGCCCGGGGGGCGTCCGTGGGATGCTCTTCCCATGGACCTCCAGGCGCTTCTCGACGACCTCGTGGCGGAATCGGCCCCCTTCGCGGCCACGGGTCGGGTGGCGGACTACATCCCCGCCCTGGCGGCGGTGGACCCGGCGCGGTTCGGGATCGCCCTCGCCACCACCGGAGGGCAAATCTACGGCAGCGGCGACTGGCGCATGCCCTTCTCCGTGCAGAGCGTCTCCAAGGCCTTCGCCCTTGCCCTGGTGCTGGCCGGCGATGGCGAGGCTCTCTGGCGACGCGTGGGCCGGCATTTAGGACAGACACGCAATAGGCGCAATCATTAAGCAGATTAAAGTCTTCAAATTCAGAGTTTGAATAATCAAATCCTATTTG
>DAIDKC010000046.1 GCA_027451045.1 Holophagaceae bacterium
GGGCCAGGACGTGGCCGCGGAGGCCTCGTTCCGGGCGGCGCTGGCGGTGGACCCCAAGGACGGGGCCGCCTGCGGGAACCTGGAGTCGCTCATGCAGGCGGAAGGCCGGAAGGCCGAAGCCGAGGCCTTCCACCAACTCGGCCTCGAGGTGCGGAAGAACGATCCCTACTTCAATGCCTTCCTGGCCAAGGATGCGCTGGAGAAGGGGGATCTCTCCGAGGCGGCCTCGCGGATCCGGAGGGCGATCCGGCTGTTTCCTCGGGAGCCGGAATTCCATCTCATCGAGGCCCGGGTGTTCCTGGCGGAGGGCAAGCCCAAGGATGCCCTGCGCTCCCTGGAGCGCGCCCGGCGCTGGGCTTCTCCCGAGGAGCAGGCCCGTTTCGCCAGCAAGATCGCCCTGCTTGAGGGGCGGAAACCCTGACCCTCCGGTTCAGTTTGCTTCCAGCTCCGCGAGGCGGGCCTGGGCGTCTGCGCTCTGGGGGTGGTGGAGGAGGCATTCCCTCAGGTAGCGCCGGCAGCCCTCCAGGTCCTGGAGTTCCTGGCGGGCCTCCGCGAGGTGGATGAGCGCCTCCTCCGACTGGCCGTCCAGCTCCAGTGCGTCCCGCCAGTAGCGCTCCGCCCGCTCCCAGTCGCCGAGCTCGGCGCAGGCGTGCCCCGCATCCAGCAGGAAGCGGAGGTCGCCGGGATCCATCCGGGCCGCCCGCTCCAGGTCCCGCC
The DNA here is from genome assembly GCA_027451045.1 of Holophagaceae bacterium. GTDB lineage: Bacteria > Acidobacteriota > Holophagae > Holophagales > Holophagaceae > Geothrix. The sequence goes on from DAIDKC010000046.1 coordinate 718, forward strand.
GCGCCGCCAGGGGCTCTCCCTGGTTGGCCAGGGCAAGGCCGTGGAGGTGCCAGAAGAGCGGGCGGGTGCGGGCCTGCTCGTCCAGGCCCTCCAGGAAGGGGAGCAGGGCCTCCCAGGTCTCCATGCCCGCCAGGCACTCCGCCTGGAGGAGCTGCAGCTCGAGGTCCTCCGGCTGGGTCTTCAGGCGTTCCGCAAGCTCCCGGTAGGCGGTCTCGTACTCCCCGAGGGCCACCTGCACCTGGAGGGCCAGGGGCGGGTGATGCCCCTCCTGCATCTCCCGGGGGACATTCCGCAGCATCTCCCAGGCGGACTCGGGATCGTCCTCCCACCAGAAGGCGATCTCCGCACGGCGCAGGCGCCATTCCTGGCGCAGGGTCTCTCCGTCCGGCCCCTCGGGGATCAGGTGCCAGGCGCGCTCGAGGCTGCGAAGGGCCTCCCCGTCCTCCCGGCGCTCCAGGGCCACCTGGGTGCGCTCCATCCACAGTCGGAAGGCGTCGGGGAGCCGGGCCAGGCCGGCTTCCACCGCGTGCCAGGCGCCCTCGCGGTCCCCCAGGTTCCGCCGGGCCGCGATCTCCACCAGCCAATGCATGGGCTGGTCCCGCCGGGCCGGAGGCAGGGGCTCCATCAGGGCGAGGGCCTCGGTCCACCGGTCCTGCCTCAGGAGGTGGAAGGCGGGGAGGGCCCGGTCCCAGGGCAGGCGCGGGTCGCCGAACCGGGTGCGCAGCAGCTGGAGGGCCCCGGCCGCCAGCGGCTCCTGGCCGTGATGGAGGCCCGCCAGGAGCAGGTCCTCCAGGAGCATGGGATCGTCCCCGGCCAGGGGGAGAGCCTCGGCGAACCGCTGCCAGGCCTGGGCCAGGTCAGGCTCCGGGGTGCGCCGGAGGAGGAGGATGCCCTGGAGGTGCCTCAGGCGCGCCATGCCGGGCAGGCGCCGGATCAGGCGTTCCCCCCAAGCGAGGTGGCGGGCAGAGGGCCGCTCCGGCACCCTCCGGCAGAACCGGGTCGCCAGCAGCCGCCAGGGCAGGGGCGCCCGGACCAGCTCGGCCTGGAGGAAGTCCGTCCAGGCCACCTCCTTCTGCCCCCGGGCCCAGTGAGCCAACCCCCTCAGGCGCTCGATGCGGCACCCCAGCTCGCCGGGAATCCGGACCCGGGCCGGGAGGTGCGCCAGCACCGTCCCGGGGGTCTCTCCGGCCACCCAGGCCGCCTCGGCCCGCTGGAGGCGAGGGGCGGCCCAGGCCTCCAGGACAATCCTGCGCAGGCCCGTCCCCAGCAGGAGGCCCAGGAGCAGGCTCCCCAGGATCTCGCCCCGGGTGGCCGGGGTCGGGTCCAGCAGCAGGACGCCCGCCAGGAGTACGGCGAGCAGGAGAACAGCCCCCACCCGGAGGGCCGTGAGCAGGCGGTTCCACATGGCACCAGTATGCCGCCTGGGAGGACGACAAGGGCCCCGGCCGGAGGCCGGGGCCCTTGGGTGCATCCGCCGCTGCCGCTAGATCTTGGCGACGTTGGCGGCCTGGGGGCCCTTGGGGCCCTGGACGATGTCGAAGGAGACGCGCTGCTTCTCCTCGAGGGTGCGGAAACCCTTGGCCTGGACCGCGGAATAGTGGACGAAGATGTCGGGCCCACCTTCGTCGGGGGTGATGAAGCCGAACCCCTTCTCGGCGTTGAACCACTTGACGGTGCCTTCGGACATGACTTTCTTCCCGGGGACTCGCCCCTGCGCCTGGGGGTGATCGCGTGACCCAGCTCCAGGCGGATGGATCACGGGGGCTTGCGCTCCGGAATCAACGGGAACCCCGGCGGGTTCCCTCTTCCAGCTTCGGCCAGGAGGCCGGCAGTGGATGTATGGCTGGGATTCTAGGGGCGCCTCCTGGCCGCTTCAAGCCCCAAAAACCTGGAAATCCCCGGAGGGTGCACGATCCCGCGGCTCAGTTTCCGCTCCCCGCCCCGGGGGCCGCCGCCACCGGGGGGCCGGGAACCCGCTCCCCTGCGGGATCTTCCGAGCGCCAAATGACGAAGCGGCCTCCGGTGGAGGCCGCTTCGTCGGGATCCGGG
>DAIDKC010000047.1 GCA_027451045.1 Holophagaceae bacterium
CCTGGACAAGGGCTACGTCCACGACCTCATGAGGGCAGGCGCCGTGGTGATGAACTCCGGGTGCGGCCCCTGCCTGGGTGTCCACGAAGGAGCGCTGGGCGATCACGAGGTGGCGCTGAGCACCACCAACCGGAACTTCAAGGGCCGCATGGGCAACCCCACGGGCGAGGTCTACCTCTGCAGCCCGGCGGTGGCCGCGGCCTCCGCCCTCACCGGCGTCATCACCGATCCCCGGAAGTAGACAGGAGCCGTCCATGTCCAAGGTCATCATCTCCCTCGGCAACGACATCAGCACCGACGACATCTACCCGGGCCGCTTCATGGCCACGGTGCTGCCCACGGAAACGCCGCAGTTCGCCTTCTTCGACCGCACGGAGTTCAACGCCCAGCTCAAGGCCAAGGCCTTCCCGGCGGGCTCCATCCTCGTCGGTGGCGAGAACTTCGGCTGCGGCTCCAGCCGCGAGCAGGCCGCATCCACCCTCAAGGGGTACGACCTGGTGGTGGTGGCGCGGAGCGTCGCCCGCATCTTCCTCCAGAACGCCATCAACCTCGGCCTCCAGGTCGTGATCTGCCCCGGCCTCGAGGCCTCCGAGGGCGACGAACTGGAGATCACGGCCACCCAGGTGCTGAACCGCACCACGGGCAAGGCCTTCGAGCAGGTCCAGCTCCCCGCCTCCCGCAAGGGGATCATGGATGCCGGCGGCCTCATCCCCTACACCCGCGCCAAGCTGATGGCCCGGGCCTGACGCCCGTCATGCCGCAGCAGGGGGCCGCAAGGCCCCCTGCGTGCGTACGGTGGTCCGCACCGCTACTCGGTGGTCAGCGCCGCATCCTCGGGGCAGGGATGGTGGCGGTTCCGGAGGGCGTGGACGGCGGCGTCGTAGTCCGGCTCCCGCGTCAGTTCGGATACCAGCTCGGTGTAGACCACGGTGCCGTTCTCGTCCAGGGCCACCACGGCCCGGGCCAGGAGGCCGCGCATGGGGCCGTCTGCCAGGGCGACGCCGAAGGCCTCGCCGAACCCCGGGTGGCGGAAGGCCGAGGCGGTGACCACCCGGCCGGTGTGCTCCGAGGCGCAGAAGAGGGCCTGGGCGAAGGGCAGGTCCATGGAGATGCAGAGCAGGACCGTGTCCGGGAGATCCGCCGCGAGCCGGTCGAAGGTCCGGACGCTCTGCGCGCAGGTGGCCGTATCCAGGCTCGGGAAGATGTTCATCAGCACCCGCGTGCCCTCCAGATCCACGTTGGTGATCTCCCCCAGATCCCGGGTGGTCAGAGCGAAATCCGGGGTGGGACGCCCTGGGATGGGCAGTTCGCCGCGGGTATGGGTGGCCGTGCCGTTCAGCCGAAGGGTCGCCATGGCAGCTCCGGGGAAGTGCCCCCAACATACGCTCCGGATCCCGGGGAGGCCAGGGCGGGGGCTCCCCTCAGGCCAGGGGCAGGAGGACGAGGAAGGTGGCGCCCTGTCCGGGCTCGCTCTCGAGGATGATGCGTCCGCCCATGTCCTCCACCAGGCGCTTGACGATGGCCAGGCCGAGACCGGTGGAGGGCTCTCCCCCCGTGGGCCGGGCGCTCAGCCGCGCGAATCCCTTGAAGGCCTGGGCCTTGTCTTCGGGAAGGAAGCCCGGTCCCTCGTCCCTGACCCAGAGGGCGGCTTCTGCATCGCGCTGAGCTGCCCCCAGCCAGATCCGCCTGCCCTGGGGGGAGAACTTGATGGCGTTGGTCATGAGGTTGTCCACGACCTCCGCCAGGGTGTCCTGGTCGGCCTGGACCACGAGGCTCGGGGCGACGGGCTCGGGAATGAGCTGGAGGGACTTCGCCCGGGCCCGCCCCTGGTGGAGGGTGCAGGCCCGCTGGACCACGGCGTCCAGGGCGACCGGCTGGCGCTGGAGCCCTCGGTGTCCCGTCTCGATGGCCTCGAGATCGAGCAGCCGGTTAAGCAGCCGCACCACCTCGTCCACGGCGGCGCAGATCGCCTGGGCCGCGCCCTGGGCGGCAGCGTCCTCGTGCTGGGCCAGCAGCTCGGCCCGGAGGCGGATGCCGTGGAGCGGGTTGCGCAGGTCGTGGGCGGCCATGCCCATGAAGAGGCTCTTCTCCTCGTTGAGGCGGTAGAGGTGGTCGGCGAGGACCTGGAGGGACTGGTGGCTCCGGCTGAGTTCCTCCGTCGCGGCATCCACCCGGGCCTGGAGCCAGGCGTTGCGCCTCCGGAGGAGCCGGGTGCGGATGCGGAAGACGGAGACGAGGATCAGGCCGGCAGCCAGGAGGTAGAGGCCCAGGGCGACGGGATGGAGCCAAGGCGAGGTCCGGATCACGAAGGGGAACCTCAGGGGCGCCGAGATCCGGCCCCGGTAGTCCCGGGCCCAGACCTCGAGCTCGTACCTGCCCGGACCCAGGCCGCCGTAGTCGCGGGTGTTCTCGAAGGTCCAGGGACCCGGCTTCGGCTCAAGGCCGACGAGCTGGGTCCGGTAGCGGAGATCCTCGTCCCGGAAGAAGGCTGGGGTGAAGAAGGTGAAGGCGAAGTGGCGGGTGCCGTGGGGAAACGGGAAGCCGGGCAGCGGCCTGGCGGTCCGGTCGTCCACGAGGAACCGCTCCAGGACGGGCGGCGGGAGCGGGCGCTGGGGTCCGGCCCCACCCGGCTCCAGGAAGGCCGGGCCTTCGGGCAGGCCGAACCAGACGCGCCCCTGCTGGTCCAGCAGGCCGGCGCCGGGGTTCACGATGTCGCTGGGCAGACCGTTGGCGCTGGTGAAGGTCTCCACGCCCTCGAGGATCCCGGCCGGGCTGAAGGTCAGCCGTTCCACGCCACCCGAAACGCCGAGGTAGAGGCTCCCGGCGGGATCCTGCACGATGCTGTAGACGACAGTGTTCGGGATCGGGACCTTCGAGCGGGCGTCGTAGACCTGCACGGGGGCCTTGGGATCCCCCGGATCGAGGCGGGCCAGGCCCTGGCCGCGGGTGCCCACCCAGAGTTCAGCCCGCCCCCGGGCGTCCTGGCCGGCATGCAGGCTCGTGATCCAGTTGGCCGGATAGCGCGGCATGGGATCCAGGCGCGTCCAGCGGCCGTCCCGCCAGCGCATCAGGCCCTGGCCCCGGGTACCGGCCCAGAGGCTGGGGCCGCCGGGTTCCCGTGTCTCGGCCAGGCAGAGCACGTCGAGGCGCACGCCCGCCTGGACCTCCATCGCCTGCCAGCGCCCCCCCTGGAGGCGGAAGAGGCCCCGGGACGTGGCTGCCCACAGTGTTCCCATCCGGGTGCCCAGGATGGCCCTGGGACTCCCGGGGACGGCGGGGGCGAGGCGGCGCCAGCCGGGGCCCTGGCGCACGGCAAGCCCCATGTCGGTGGCCGCCACGAGGCGGGACCCCTGGAGCGTCAGAGCCCTGATGCTGGAGGAGGGCAGGCCCTGGGCTCTCCCCGCGACCTGCCAGCGGGTCCCGCTGCGTCAGACCAGGCCCCGGGTCGTCCCGAACCAGATCCGGGGTCCGTCCGGCTCCCGGGTCTCGGCGAAGGCGGTGGTGTCGGGGTTCGGGAAGCCCGATGGACCGGACGGCAGGGTCATCCATTCCCCGGGGGTGAGGGCGCTGATGCCGCCTCCCTGCATGCCGATCCAGAGTGCCGGCTTCCCCTGGGGATCGGGCTGGAGGGCGTACACGGCCTGGCTCGGCAGGCCCCGGTCCGGGGTCAGGAAGGACCAGTGCCCGTCCTTCAGGCTGGCGAGGCCGTCGCTGTAGGTGCCCACCCAAAGCACCGGGGCGTCCCCGGGGGACCGCGTCAGGGCGAGGCAGGACGGGAAGCGCAGGGAGTGGCCGGCGACCTGGTCCAGGAAGGCGACCTCCCCTCCCGTCCAGTGGGCCAGTCCCCTGCCGAAGCAGCTGACCCAGCGGTCCCGGCCGGCAGGGCCGGCCATCTGGATCAGGCCGTTCACCTCGAGGCCGAGGAATTCCGCCTGGAGCACCCAGCGCTGGCCCTCCCAGCGCGCCAGGCCCCCCCGGGTGCAGGCCCAGAGCTGGGGCGGGCCGGAGGCCCGAGGCGTGAGGACGAGCCGCCAGGTCCAGAGGTTCGTCAGGCCCGCTGTCGCCGGGATCCAGCGTCCGTTGTCCCATCGGGCTGGCCCGGAGGACGTGGCAGCCCAGAGGGTCGAGCTCCCTCCAGGCCCCGGCACCTCCAGGAGGTGGTTCACGCGGAGGGCCGGCAGGCCGTCGGCAGGGCCCAGGTGGGTCCAGGTCCCCTGGTCCATCCGCCAGATGCCGTCGTCCTGGGTGCCCAGCCACAGGCGCCCGCGGGCGTCCACGAGGAGGGTCCGGACGAAGCGGGAGGCGGCCTCGGGCGGCATCTCCACGGGCCTCCAGCGGCGGCCGTCGAAGACCGCCGGGCCGCCCTGGGTGGCGGCCCAGAGCCGCCCCTCCGGATCCAGGACGATCTGCTGGACGGTGGGGTGGGGCAGTCCGTCCCGTTCCGCATAGGAACGGATGGCGGGGCGGGCGAGGTCCCTGAATCCGGGAGCCTCCGCCCCGGTCAGCCAGCCCCCGGCCACGGCGATCGCCATGAAACACCGAAGGGCCTGCCGGGGGGTCATGGCTCCGAATATCCGTCGGGCGCGCTGGAATGGGAAGGGGAACCTTCCAGCCGGATGGGGGGCGCTGGGGCGGCTGGGCAACTCTTGCGATACTGGGGACCAGGAGGCCCCCCATGAAGGTCCTGCTCCTCGGCTCCGGTGGCCGGGAATTTGCCCTCGCGCTGAAGCTCAAGGCCTCGGCTTCACCTGTGGAGCTGGTCTCGGCACCGGGCAGCGACGGGCTGGCCGAGCTGGGGGCCCGGGTCTCCCTCGAGGCCGAGAATCCCACCGCCGTGGCGGCCTGGTGCGCCGCGCACCGCCCGGACCTGGTGATCGTGGGGCCCGAGGCGCCCCTGGTGGCCGGCGTGGCGGATGCTGTGAGGGCGGTGGGCGTACCCGTCTTCGGTCACGGCGCCGCCACGGCCCGCCTGGAGGGCAGCAAGGCCTTCGCCAAGGCTTTCATGGAGCGCCACCGCATCCCCTGCGCCGCCAGCCGCACCGTGACCGATCTTGCCGAAGGCGAGGCCCTCATCCGGGCCTGGCCCCACGGCTACCCCATCGTCCTCAAGGCCGACGGCCTGGCCGCAGGGAAGGGCGTGGTGCTGGCCCAGGGCGAAGCCGAGGCCCTGGCCACCTTCCGGGCCTTCCTGGGCGGCCAGTTCGGCGATGCCAGCCGCACCGTGGTCTTCGAGGAGCCTCTGGTGGGCATGGAGCTGTCCCTTCATGTGCTGGTGGACGTGGACGTGGATCGTGCCGCCTACGCGATGCTGCCCGCCTGCCAGGACCACAAGCGCATCTTCGAGGGGGACCAGGGGCCCAACACCGGCGGCATGGGCGCCTTCGGTCCCATCCCCTTCCTTCGTGCGGAGGACGTGGAGCGGATGCGCCGCGAGCTGGTGGAACCCACGGTGCGCGGGCTGCAGAAGGACGGCCTGGCGGCCCGGGGTGTGCTGTTCCTGGGGGTCATGTGGACGCCCCAAGGGCCGAAGCTGCTGGAATACAACGTGCGCTTCGGAGATCCGGAAACCCAGGTCCTCATGCAGCTCCTGGACGAGGACCTGCCCGCCCTCCTGCTGGACGTGGCCAACCACCGCTTCGAGGGCCGGGCCCTGCAGACGAGGCCGGGGTGCGCAATCACGGTGGTGCTGGCGGCGGAGGGGTACCCCGAGAGCGCCCGTCGGGGCGTCCCCATCCACCTGGGCGCCGAACGGGTCACGGTCATCCATGCGGGCACCCGCAGGCAGGACGGACAGTGGCTCACCAACGGCGGCCGGGTGCTGAACCTCGCCACCCTGGCTCCGGACCTGGCCTCGGCCCGGGCCGCCGTCGAGGCCGCCCTGCCGGAGGTCCACTGGCCGGGCATGCAGGTCCGGCGCGACATCGGCCTCAAGGCCCTGCGGCATGCCGAGGCCGGAAAGACCGTCCAGGATCCCTGGTGAGCCGTTCGCGGCGGACTCCCCGCCATCGGCGGGAACCGCCGTGCTCCGGGAAGGCTGCCTGCCCATCCTGGTGAGAGACAGGAGCCCCCATGGCGATGCCATCCAGCCTTCGTTGCGAGCAGGAGAAACTGGGCAAGCAGCTGCCCGGGACACCGGTGTGGTGGGGCACCCGCGTGGCCATCACCGTCGGGTTCATGCAAGTCCCCTTCCAGGCGATGATGCGGCACCACGGCTCCTGGGTGTTCGCGGGGATGGTCGCCGTCCTGGCGGCCGCCGGGCTGCTGTGGTGGCTGGCTGCCCGTCTGTACGAGGCTGAGCGCCGGCGGCCTGCGCGAGGGGGTGGTATGCGCCTATGACGGGTTGGCGATCGGAGGCGCGTCCC
>DAIDKC010000048.1 GCA_027451045.1 Holophagaceae bacterium
AGGATGGTTCCAAGGACTACCGTTCCTTGACCCATGGAGAGCTCCCAACCGCGCAACACTTCAATTCGATGAAGGCAGAGTTGGATTGGATCCTCGGGCAGGTGGATGACCTGGTGGCGGAAGGACTTCAGCCACGGGACATTTGCATCACGGTCAGAACCAATGCCCTTCTCGATGAGATTCTGGGGCAGCTAAGCACCCGGAAAGTCGAGTGCCGGAAGCTCTCCCGTCAGCAGGCCGACAACCGGAACCTAGAAGGCATCCGCCTCGCGACCATGCACCGGGTGAAAGGTCTGGAGTTCAAGGCCGTCTTCATGGCCTGCCTGAACGAGGGAACCGTGCCACTGGAAGGGAATCACAGCCACACGGAGGATCCGGTGGAGCAGAACTTCCTCGAAGTGAGTGAACGGGCCCTGTTTCATGTGGCAGCAACCCGGGCAGTGCGGCACCTATTTCTCTCCTCACATGGCAAGCAAAGTCGCTACATTCGCAAATAAAAGTAGGCTCTTCGCGGGGGTTAGCGGGAGGTAAAGGAGGCGTTCCCCCGATGATTACTCCGGTCCTTGTGTGGAATCCGAGTTGATGGGAGTGGTGTCGCTCCGAGGTTATGGCGTGGGCAGAACGGCGAGGAAAGCCCTTCGAGGGAAAAAACCCAAAGGGCTCGCGAGTGGCGAACTGGGGCAATCTCGGCAAGGTCAGTCCCCAATCGTGCTTGAACTGTACCCCTGGACTGTACCCCTGGCCGGTTCTGCCACCCGCAGCCACCTGTAAGTGTTGATCACCCCTGAAAGAAAAAGCCCCGGGAACATAATGTTCGCGGGGCTTAGGGTGCTGGAGGCGCCGATCGGAATCGAACCGATGAATGGCAGATTTGCAGTCTGCAGCCTTACCACTTGGCTACGGCGCCCGGAACGTGCAGGGTGAAACGGACCGGGCCGCGAGGGCGGCCCGGGTGGTGGAGCGGGTGATGGGATTTGAACCCACGACTTCAACCTTGGCAAGGTTGCACTCTACCACTGAGTTACACCCGCATCAGACCTAGATCCTAGCATGGCCGGAAGAAGGGTCAACGGTCTTTTTCGGACCGGCAGGCCGGGCAGAGCCCGTAGAGCAGCAACTGGTGGCGAGTGATCCGGAAGCCCGAGCGGCGTTCCATCTCCGTAAAGGAGGTTTCCATTCCGCAGGCCTCCACCTCGACCGTCCTGCCGCACCGCTCGCACTGGAGATGGTGGTGGTGGTGCGGGGACTCGCAGCGCACGAACCGCATGACCTGATCGTTGCCGAGGAGGCTCTCGGCCCAGCCCTCCTGCACGAAGCGTTCGAGGTTCCGGTAGATGGTGGGCAGCCCCGAGCGGCGCTCGGGCATGCGTTCCCAGATCTCCTCGACGGACAGGGGGCGGTCGGAGTCCCGCAGGACGCGGAGGATCCCCTGGCGCTGGGGGGTCTGCCGGAGGCCCGCCGCCCGCAGGGAGGGTGATGAAGAAGTTTCAGGTGCTGCCATTCCCCCAGGATGACAGCTTCAGGCATCCTGGTCGCCTATGCCCCTCCATCCTCCAGGCCATCCGGAGCCGCAGGAAAACGCCCCGCCCTTCCTGCCCCTCAGCTTCAGGTTCTTCGCCAGCCTGGGCCTGCTGGTGCTCCATCTGGCGCTGCCTCCTGAGGTGCGGGCCTCGGGACCAGGCGAGGGGCTCTACCTGTCCGTCCTTGTGCTCCTGCTCCTCGAGGCGTCCTGGGAGGCGGGTCGGGGCCTCCAGGCCGAGGCCCGCCTCTTCCCGACCCCCTCCCTTCCATGGATCCGGTGGAACCTGGCCCTGGATCTGGCCCTGGTCACCCTGGTGATCGCCTACCAGGGCGTGCTCCACGAGCGCTTCTCGACGCTCTACATCTTCCCGGTGCTCGCCTCCGCCTTCTACCTGGGGACGGTGGAGATCGTGTGGATAGGCATCCTCTCGTCCTGTGTCCACATCGCCCTCGTGGAGGGGTTCGCCACGGGCGTGCTGCCCCCCTTCGGGGAGTCGAGTGCCGCGCTCCATCTCGATCCCGGCCAGACGGCCTTCATCCTCGGCCTGGCCGCGCTGCAGATCTTCGCCACGACCCTCGTGGTGGTGGTGATCCGCGGCAACATCGAGCGCCTCCGGACCAACCTCAGCGCCAGCGAGGCCGCCGCGGACGAGCTTGCTGAGCTCCACGGGAGGGTGGTGGAGTCCATGTCCTCGGGGCTGATCACGCTGGATCTGGCGGATTGCGTCACATCGGCCAACCCCGCGGCGGAGGAGATCCTCAGGAGCCCCGTGCCGGTGGGCCGAAGGCTCCAGGACATCCTTCCCCTGGAACAGCCGGCCTCCCTGCTGCCGCCCGGCCGGGAGCACCGGTTCGAACTGACCGTGAGGGACAGGACGGGGGGGACGCGCATCCTGGGAGGACATCTCGCGGCCCTGCGGTCTCCTGAGGGCAAGCCCACGGGGCGCCTCCTCTTGTTCCAGGACCTGACGGAACTCAAGGCCCTGGAGGAAAGGACCCGGATCAGCGAACGGCTGGCGACCGTGGGGCAGCTGGCATCCGGCTTGGCCCACGAGCTGCGGAATCCCCTCGCCTCGATCAGCGGATGCGTCCAGATCCTCCAGAACGCCTCTGCCCAGCCGACCATCCAGGAACGCGTCCTGGGCATCCTCGATCGGGAATCCCAGCGCGTGAATGCCATCGTCAGCGATTTCCTGGACCTGGCCAGGCCTGGTGCCGCCGAGCGGCAGAGGCTGCGGCTCCCCCAGGTGGTCGAGGAGGCCCGGGCGAGTTGGGAGATGGATCCGAGGACGGCCGGACTCTCCTTGCGGGTGGAACCGACCCCGGACGTGGCGTTCGAGGGGGAGCCCCACGCCATCCACCGCATCTTCATGAACCTCCTGAGCAATGCCCGGAAGGCTGTGGCCGGGTGCCCGGAGCCGGTGGTGGGGATCCGCTTCCGGAACCTCGAGGGGCGGATCGGCGTGGTGGTGGCGGACAACGGCTGCGGGATGGACCCGGCGCAGCTCGACCGCATCTTCGTGCCTTTCGCCGGCAGCTTCCAGGAGGGCTCGGGACTGGGCATGAGCCTGGTCTTCAAACTGGCGGAGGAGATGGGATGGCGGCTGGATGTCAGGAGCCAGCGTGGCGAGGGGACGGAGGTGGAGCTCGTGGTGCCTCTTTTTGACCAAGGCTCCGGGATGGCGCAAGCGGATTCCCTGCCCTAAACTTCTCCCAGCATTCGCGCATCAAAGCAGTGTGCAATCTCCCTTGCAGGCCCCGATGGGCTCCTGCCAAAGTGGCAACATCCCTGCGTTTCCCGGGCAAGTCTCCTGTGTTTGGCTTGGCTTGGCCGGAATCCCGGGGAGTCCCGCCACCGGGGCAGACCCTTGACAGGCTTCAGCCGATCTCCCGACGCCAGGATCTTCCGATGAATCGCAAGCTCATCCGTCCGAATCTCGCCGAGCTCAAGGACAAACTGGGCATCCCTGGCAAGCCCGCCGCCGGAGAGGCCCTCACGCCCGCCCCCTCCCCCGTCGGACCTGGCGGGGAGCCGAATCCTGCAGCCAATCCCTCAGCCCCCACCGCGCCCCAGGGCATGGGCAGTCCCCGCCGGCGGATCGCCCCCCCTGAACAGACCAATGCCGAAAGCTTCTACTACCTCAAGCAGATGCAATCCAAGACCCCCATGGTGGTGGTCCTCCAGGATGACGAGAAGATCCGGGGCGTCATCGAGTGGTATGACAAGCACTGTCTCAAGATCAACCGGATCAAGGAACCCAACGTCCTGGTTCCCAAGCACAACATCAAGTACATCTACAAGCAGGAGGAGGAGCCCCGGATCCGGCGGGCCCGCGCCCCGAAGAAGGAGGACATCCCGCCCCAGGAGCTGGAGGTCCCGGTATTCGATTGAACCGGGTTCGTGCGCGAGCCGTCTCCAGGAGCCTGCATGAGCCTGCGGCCGCGACTGGCCATCACCCTTGGTGATCCCTGCGGCATCGGCCCGGAGATCCTCCTGCGCACCCTGGGGGCCCTGGCGGCCTGGAGCGTGCCCCTGGTGGTGGGCAGCCGGGCCGGACTCGATCTGCTGGCCGCGAGCGAGGCGCGTCCTCTGACCTGGGCCTGGCATCCTGCTGCCCTCCCGCCCCCTCAAGGCTTCGCCGGCCAGGCATCCGCGCTGGATGTCCAGCCTCGCCCCGGGGAAGTCGGCATCCTGCCGGCGCTGGACATCCCCTGGCTCGACCCCGTGCCGGATCTGCCCCCGGGAGCCCTGACCCTGGGCCGGGGTTCGGCCGCTTCCGGCGAGGCCACCGTCCGGGCCATCGAAGCCGGGGCGAGGCTGGTGCTCGCGGGGCACGCGGACGCCCTCGTCACCCTGCCGATGGCCAAAGCCGCAGCCCATCTGGCTGGGTATGACATCCCCGGCCACACCGAGCTCCTGGGGAGGCTTGCCGGGGCCCCCTGGACTCGCATGGCCTTCCTCAGCCCCACCCTTTCCGTGGTGCTCCACACCGTCCACCAGAGCCTGCGCTCGGTGATCGAGGAACTCGATGCCGGGGCCGTCGAGGCCACCCTGCTGCATGCCGCGGAGGCCTTCTCTCGCCTGAGCGGCCTGGGCAACCCCAGGGTGGCCCTCTGCGCACTCAATCCCCATGCCGGCGAAGGCGGTGCATTCGGCCGGGAGGAGGCCATCCTGGAGGAAGCCCTGGAACGGGCCCGGGCCACCGCTTCCGCTCCCGTATTCTCGGGTCCCCACCCTTCCGACAGCCTCTTCCACCGTGCCGCCAGTGGCGAGTTCGACCTGGTCGTGGCCCTCTACCATGACCAGGGGCTCATCCCGGTGAAGCTCCTGGAGCCGGAACGGGCCGTCAACGTCACCCTCGGTCTGCCCTTCATCCGCACGAGCCCGGACCACGGGACGGCCTTCGACAAGGCGGGTCGCTGGGCCGCGCGCCCGGAGAACTTCCTGGAAGCCGCCGCTCTGGCGGCCCGCCTGGCCACGGCTCCTGCGGCCAGGTTCCCCGGAGGCCGACCGTGACCCTGGCCGACGGCTTGGCCGCCCTGCTGCTGCCCCTGCCCCCGTGGCTGGGGTTCTGGATCTTCCGCCGGAAGGGGAGGGTGGGCCTGAGCTATGGCTACTTCCTGGGGGGCATCCTGGCCATCCTGGCCCTGCCCTGGCCCCGCCTCACAGGGAACCAGGTCCCGACCGCCCTGCTGGGCTCGGCCCTGTTCGGGTTCACCCTCTTCCTCCAGGCGCAGCGGGAGGGGACCCAGGGCCTGCGCCGCCTCGCCGTGGGCGTGGGCGGCGCCAGCGTCTTCGCCCTCATCCTCCTGCTGCAGCTGGGGCTCCCGTGGCGGAGCATCCCGCGCTTCTGGGGCGGGGCCATCCTCGAGGGCCTTCTCTGGCTCCTGCTGGCCGACCTGGCCCACCGCCTGACCCGCGGGCGCTTCCTGGAATTCCGCATGCCCCTGATCGGGGCGGGTGCGCTGGGCCTGGGCGCCCTCGGCCAGGCGGTCCTGCCGCCCGACGTGCCCCGGCTGCCCTGGCCGGCCGCCCTCCTGGGCGGATTCATGCTGGGCCTGGTGGCCCTCGAGCAGCTCCGGTGGCTCCGGGAGCAGGGCGCCTGGGTGGAGGGTCGTGCCCAGGGCCTGCGCCTCGCCCTGGGTCTGCTGGACCAGGCCCCTGCCCCCGAGGCGCCGGGCCTCGCCTACGGTCTCGATCCCCGCCAGCCCCAGTGGCTCGTGGACGCCAAGGGGCGGGTCCTGGAATCCAACGGTCCCTTCAGCCGCCTGGTAGGGCTGCCGCGCCACCGCCTACGGGGGTACGGGATGGACGCCCTCTTCCAGGGTGCGGAGGCCCCGGTCTGGGAGGCCCTTCACGAACAGCTGCTCCACCGCGGCTCAGGCAGCCTCCGGGCCACCCAGGTCAGCGAGGACGGCACCTTCCGCGAAGTCCGCGTGGAGGCCACGCCGTTCGACCGGGGGATGGCACTGGTGTGGATTGCGGATCCGGCCGAAGGCAGCCTGTCCCTCCGTGCGGACGGCACCCATGGCGTGGACGGGGAGAGGCTTGGCAATCCGGCCGCGGGCCCGGCCACCCTGACGGTCCTTGCGCTGTCCGCCGAGACCACCGCAGCCCTGTGCCCGGAAGGCCCTGCCCACGCGGCTGCCACCCGCCTGCTGGCGGCCGCCACGCGCCTGGGCCCGCTGCGGGGCGGGACGGGGAACCCCGCGACCCCGCCTGATCTCCGGGCCCTCGTCGCCCACATCGAACATCTCCTCCCTGAACCGGGGCGTCTTGCGACCCGCCTCGAACCCCTCCCGCTCCAGGCTGACGGGGATCTCCTGAAGCGCCTGGCCTCCATGCTGGTGCTCCATGCGGCGGAAGCGGCCTCCGGTCCCGTCCTGCTCCGGCTGGATCCCGTGGACCTGGGTGGGCGGACCTGGGGCCTGCTCCAGGCGGAACTCCAGGAACCCGGCGAACACTTCCCCTCCCACATCCTTGGTCTTGGATGGCTCCAGACGGCGGTCGTCGAGGCGCGCGGCATGCTCGGGCTCGACCAGGGCACTGGAGGGGGGATCGCCCCCCGGATCTACCTGCCCGCCGCACCTGCCGAGCACCTGCCGGCACCGCGCCTGGCCGGGCGGGCGGTGTGGGTGGTCGAGCAGGACGCCCTGCTCAGGGCCGCCATCCTGGATTGCATCCGCCAGTGGGAAGGCGAGGCCGAGGGCTTCGCGGATCTGCCGGATCTCCTGCACGGAAGCCGGAACCGGCATGGGGCCGACCTCCTCCTCCTGGAGCGCACGCCGACCCTGGACCGCTTCCACAAGGCCCTGAGAACCTTGCAGCGCGACCCCATCCCCACCCTCGTGATGGGCGCCGGACTGGCCCTCCCGGTGGACCCGGCCCAGCTCGGGACGCGACGCCTCGGCTTCCTCGGCAAGCCCTTCACAGGGGCCGACCTGGCCCAGGCCATCCTCGCCCTCCTCCACAGCGCGAGGCAGGACGCGCCATCGGTGCGGTAGGCTGGTTCCGGGAGGCGCGATGGCGACGGTGGCTGTGATCCTGGCGGCGGGGCTCGGAACCCGCATGAAGTCGCGGCTCCCGAAAGTGCTGCATCCCATCCTCGGCGATCCCAGCCTGCTCTGGGTGCTGCGGGCCCTTCCCGAGGACCTGGAGGCCGCCCTCGTCGTGGTCCACCACGGCAAGGAGCAGGTGGTCGCGGCGCTGGAACGCTGGCAGCAGGCCGGACTCCTACCCTGTCCCGTGATACCCGTGGACCAGGGCGTGCCGCTGGGGACCGGGCACGCCCTCCAGACCTGCATCCCTGAGCTGGACCGGCTGGGCGCCAGTCGTGTGGCCATCCTGTGCGGGGATGTCCCGCTCACCACATCCGCCACGGTTGCGAGGCTCTGTGCCACCCCGGCCGCTCTCCTGGCGATGGACCTGGAGGATCCCGGGGCCTACGGGCGGGTGCTCCAGCATGCCGACGGGCGGCTGGCCGGCCTGGTCGAAGCCAAGGATGCCACGCCGGAGCAGCGGGGCATCCGCCGGGTGAACGGGGGGGCCTATGCCCTGCCCTGGCCCCCGCTCCGCCAGGCCCTCCAGGGCCTCAGGTCCGAGAATGCCCAGGGCGAGTACTACCTCACCGATGCGGTGGCCGCCGTGGCGCAGGAGCGGCCGGTTGACGTGCTGCTCTGTGCTCCAGAGGAACTGGCGGGCATGAATTCCCGCCTGGACCAGGCCGCCCTCCAGGCCGCCGCGCGGGAACGGATCAACACCCACTGGATGCGCGAGGGTGTGACCTTCCTGGACCCTGCGAGCACCCTCGTGGGCCCCAGGGTCCTCCTCGGCCCGGACACCCTGCTGGAACCCTCCGTGCGCCTTGAAGGGACCGTGGTGATAGGCGCGGGCTGCCGGATCGGGCAGGGATCCGTGATTCTGGAAGCCCGTCTGGGCGACGGTGTGGAGATGCGCCCCTACTGCGTCGTGGAGCACGCCCGGGTGGGCGACAGCGCCAAGGTCGGTCCCTTCGCCCGGCTGCGCGAAGGCACGAACCTGGAGCCCGAGGTCCATGTCGGCAATTTTGTGGAGACAAAGAAGGCGCACCTGGGGCGGGGCGCCAAGGCCAACCACCTGGCCTACCTCGGGGACGCCGAAGTGGGCGAGGACACCAACATCGGAGCGGGGGTGATCACCTGCAACTATGATGGCGTCCACAAGCACCGGACGGACATCGGCCGCGGTGCCTTCATCGGATCCGACACCCAGCTGGTCGCCCCCGTGCGGATCGGGGATGGGGCCCTGATCGGCGCCGGCAGCACCATCACCCGGGATGTCCCCGCGGACGCCCTGGCGCTGAGCCGGGCCCCCCAGACCTTCCGGGAAGGCGGAGCCGTCCGTCTCCGCTCGCGGTTGAAGAAGCCTCTCGGGTAAGCTGGGTCTTTCGCGCGTCCTGGAGTGCCATGGTCCTTGCCTTTTTCGACACGCTGGGAAGTACCTTCCTCCGGGCCATGGACACGACGGGGGATTTCGCCGTCTGTTCAGGCCGGGCTTTCGCGGCCATCTTCAGGCGCCCCTTCGACGGGAAGAACCTCATGCGCCAGTTCCAGGCCGTGGGGATCAACTCCATCCCCGTGGTGGTCCTCACCAGCCTCGCCGTGAGCATGGTGTTCGCGGTGCAGCTGGCCTTCGGTTTCCGCCAGTTCCAGGCAGAAGGCCTCGCCTCGCAGGTGGAGGGCCTCGCCATCGTCCGGGAACTCGCTCCGGTCATCACGGGCCTCATGCTTTCCGGCCGCATCGGAAGCGCCATGGCCGCCGAGCTCGGCACCATGCAGGTGACCGAGCAGATTGACGCCCTGGAGTGCCTGGCCACGGATCCCATCCACTACCTTTTCGTTCCCCGCCTGCTGGCCACCGCGATCATGGTCCCCCTCCTGACGGCCTTCTCGATCTACGTGGGCTACTGGGGTGGCTACCTCATCCTGGTCGGCGTCGAGGGCCAGAGCGCCTTCGTCTACGGTCACCAGTTCTACACGCTCCTGGCCTTCCGGGATGTGCGCATCGCCCTGATAAAAGCCTTCGTCTTCGGGATGATCATCGCCCTGGTGGGCTGCTGGAAGGGCTACCGGACCCAGGGCGGCGCCGAGGGCGTGGGCAACGCGCCCACCAGCAGCGTGGTGACGAGTTCGCTGTGGATCCTCATCGCAGACTTCTTCCTCACCAAGCTGCTCCTCGTGTGACGGCATGGCGCTGATTGACGTGGTCAACCTCTCCAAGGCCTTCGGTCCGAAGGTCGTGCTGTCCAACGTGAACCTCCAGGTGGAGGAGGGCGAGAGCCTCGTGGTCCTGGGAGGCTCCGGTACCGGCAAAACAGTGCTGCTCCGGAACATCATGGGCCTGCTCACGCCCGATGCCGGCCACGTGTCGGTGGACGGGAAGATCATCGCCCAGCTCTCCCGGGAGGATCTCTTCAAGGTCCGCCAGAGCATCGGGATGTGTTTCCAGATGGCGGCGCTCTTCGATTCCATGACCGTCTTCGAGAACGTAGCCTTTGGCCTCCGCCGCCACCGGGACCACACCGAATCCGAGATCAACGCGCGGGTGGAGGAGTGCCTGTCCCTGGTGGGCATGCGCGGCACCGAGCACCTCAAGCCCGCCGAGCTTTCCGGCGGCATGAAACGCCGCGTGGGGTTCGCCCGGGCCATCGCATTGAAGCCCAAGATCCTCCTCTTCGACGAACCCACCACGGGCCTGGATCCGGTGATGACCGACGTGATCGGGCGCGTCATCCTCGACCTCAAGCACGAGCTGGGCGTCACCACCATCACCATCACCCACGACCTCACGTCCGCATTCGAGATCGCGGATCGCATCGCCCTGCTCTTCCGGGGCGAGTGCATCGCCTGCCAGCCCCCGCCTGAATTCAAGGTCAATCCCAATCCTGTGGTCCAGCAGTTCCTCCGGGGCGATGCGGACGGCCCCTTCCTCCAGGATCCTCCGCCCCCCAAGCGCAAGCCCAAGGAGACTCAGGCATGAAGCTCGAAACCCGGGTCGGCATCTTCTTCACAACGGCCGTCGTCGTCGTGGGGTATCTCATCTTCCGCACCGAGAAGATCCAGATCGGGGGCCGGAACAACCGCGCCAAGTGCTTCACCCTCTTCGACCAGGTTGCAGGGCTCACGCCGCAGGGCAAGGTCATGGTGGCCGGCGTGCAGGTGGGCGATGTCCAGGACATCCTTCTCGAAGGCGGCAAGGCGCGGGTGGACCTCTCCATCCGGAAGAACGTCCCCCTCTACGCGGACGCCTCCGTCTCCCTGGGTTCCATCGGCATCCTGGGCGAGAAGTACATAGACCTGGATCCAGGCCATCCCGACAAGGGCCTCTTCCCGGAGGACAAGCCCATTCCGAGCCGGACCGGCGTGAGCCTCGACAACCTCATGGAGACCCTGGCCCAGATCGGCAAGAACGTGAACGGGGTCACCCAGGCTCTCAACGAATCCATCGGAGGCGAGCAGGGGCGGCAGAAGCTGGACGAGATCGTTGACAACATCCGCGTCCTCACCGGGGAGTTCCGCGCGATGGCCCAGGAGAACCATGCCGCCATTGACAACACCATGGCCAATGTCGAGGCCATCAGCGGGGATCTTCGCGACAAGCTGCCCAAGCTGGCGGACCAGTTCGAGCAGGTGGGCCAGAACCTGAACGCCATCCTCCAGGAGAACCGGCCCCAGTTGAAGGGCGCCATCGGGGATGTCCGCAAGCTTGCTGAGACCTTCCAGGGCACCGCGGAGAACCTCAAGGTGCTCACGGACCGGATCAACCACGGCCAGGGGACGGTCGGAAAGCTGCTCAACGACGATTCCACCATCAAGAAGATCAACGAGGCTGTGGACAACGTGAACAACCTGCTGGGCGGCCTGAACAAGATGGACTTCCGCCTGGACATGAACGCCGCGCAGTGGACCAAGCGCGGGGACAGCCGCGTGGGACTGGGCGTGGAGATCGCGCCCAGGCCGGACTACTGGTACGCCCTCGGATTCGCCTCGACGCCGGACGGCAAGATCAACCAGAGCACCAGGACGGTGACCGCCATTGATCCGGTCACGGGGCTGCCCACCACGGTCCTGCAGAACGACCAGTACATCACCACGGACCAGACCTTCACGGTGTCCGCCGAGTTCGCCAAGCGTATCGGTCCCGCCGTCTTCTCCGCCGGGATCGTGGAAGGCAAGGGCGGCGCGGGCATCGAGTTCCGCACCCTGGACCAGGACCGCCTGCGCTTCGGCCTCCAGGCCTACGACTTCACCAAGCGTCCGGACAAGCCCAATCCCCGCTACCGGTTCACCACCAGCTACCAGTTCTGGAAGGGCGCCTACATCCAGACGGGTGTGCAGGACATCGCCAACAAGGATCTTCGCACCTTCTTCATCGGCGCCGGCCTGCGCTGGCGGGACGAGGACCTCAAGAAGATCATCGGGCTGGCGAGCAGCGCCAAATGAGCCTGCCCGGATGAAGACCTCCCCGCGCACCCTGCCGGACCCCGGGACCCTGCCTGCGGAGCGGTACGGGGCCTTCCTGGTGGTTCGCCGGGGGCTCCCCCTCCTGGTTGCCGCGGGGGCCTGGCTCGCTGCCCTCTTCCACGTGGCGGGGCGCGGCTGGTGGATGCTGCTGGTGGTCGCGGGCGCGGCCGCGGCATGGCCGACCTTCTACCGGGGAGCCGCCTACCTGCGGAACCGGGCTTCCATCATGCGCTGGGACGGGCTATGCGTCCGGAGCCTGCGCCCCCTGGCCAAGCGGCTGGGTCGCGAGGAGGCCTGGATCCTCTCCTTCTGCGCATGGCACAACCACAGGGTCCGGGAGGCCTTCGCGACCCGGAAGGCCCGGCGCGTTCTCGTCCTCCTCCCCCACTGCATCCAGTGGTCCCGCTGCGCAGCCGCCATCCTCGACGACCTTCAGCACTGCTACGACTGCGGGAAATGCGTCGTCGGGGATTTCATGCTGGCCGCCCTCGCGGGCCGCTGGAACAGCCGGATCACCAACCGCAGCCACAAGGCCTATCGTGAGGCCCGTGAGCAGCGCCCGGAGCTCCTGGTGGCCGTGAGTTGCACCGACCGCCTCCTCAAGGGACTCGTGAAGCTCCCGGAGACGCCCACCTACGTCATCCCCCTCGCCCTGCCCCACGGCATGTGCGTGGATACGGATTTCAGCATCGCCCATCTGAGGGCCGCGATGGAGGCCCTCGTGCAGCCGCCCCCCGAACTCTCCCGGATCCAGCCCCTGGTGCGGGAGGCCTGAGCATGGGCGCGGCGCGCTTCCGTCTCCGCCGGGCTGCCGAACGCGTCTTCGGGCCGCGGGCCATGCCCTATCTCCTGCATCTACGGCCCCTGGAGTGGCCGATCATGACCGCCCACTTCCTCCTGGGCGCCCTGCTCGCCACCGGCCGCGGCCTGCCCCTGAAGCCGAGCCTGCTGGGCTGGCTGGTCTTCGTGGTCCTGCTGAACGGTGGCACCCTGGCCATCAACAGCGCCTTCGACCAGGACGAGGGGGACATCGGCTACCTGAAGTCCCCCCCGAAGCCGCCCGAGCACCTGCTGGGCTTCTCCACGGCGCTGCTGGCGGCGTCCGCCGGACTCGGATGGTTTCTCCCCCGCCCGTTCTTCTGGATCAACCTGGCCTGCGTGGCCATGAGCCTCCTTTATTCGGTGCCGCCCGTGCGCCTCAAGGCCAGGGCCGGATGGGACCTGCTTGTCAACTGCCTCGGCTTCGGGATGCTCACGCCGATGGCGGGATGGGCCCTGACGGGACGCCCCTTCAACACCGGGATTCTCGCCGTCTCAGCGGGCTTCGCCTGCCTGTTCGCCACCCTCTACCCCATGACCCAGATCTACCAGGTGGCCGAGGACCAGCGCCGGGGCGACCGGACCCTCGTGATCCGCCTGGGAATCGGATCCAGCCTGTTTCTGGCGCTCGTCGCCATGCTGCTGGCCCACGCCTGCTTCGCGGGGGGCCTCCTGTCCGCCAAGCGGCCCGTCCTTCCCCTGCTGCTGTCCGCGGGGGCATGGCTGGCCGTGCTGGTGCCCTGGATGTTCCGCTGGCGCAGGCGCTCGGACGCCCAGCACGAGGCCGGAATGTACCAGGGGCTGGCGGCCTGGGCCGTGACGGATCTGGTCATCCTGTTCTTCCTGTGGCCTTGAGCTCAACACGATCCCGGATCGTCCGATAAAGTAGAGGTGCATGGGCCATCCCGGCCCGGGAGAAGGCATGATCAAGCGAGCCCTGGTGGCCTCAGGCATCCTGCTGACGGCCTGCGCCTCTCTGTTCTCGGCTTCCCCGCGCCGGCCCGCCCGCCTGATGCTCAGGTCCGCCGCCGCCCTCGTGCTGGACCAGGACACCGGACGGGCCCTCGTGGAGAAGCAGGCGGATGCGGTCCGCCCCATCGCATCCATCACCAAGCTGATGACCGCCATGGTCCTGCTGGACTCCCACATGGACCTTCAGGCCCCGGTGGTCATCGAGAACAGGGACAAGGACATGATCCGCTTCAGCCGCTCACGGCTGCCGGTGGGCACCCGCCTGACCCGGGGCCAGGCCCTCCGCCTGGCGCTGATGGCCTCCGAGAATCGGGCCATCAACGCGTTGGCGCGCTGCTTCCCGGGGGGCGTGCCCGCCTGCGTGAAGGCCATGGATGCCAAGGCCCGGGAACTCGGGCTCACCGAAACCCACTTCAAGGATCCGGCGGGGCTTTCCAGCGGCAATGTCTCCTGCGCCATGGACCTGGCCAAGCTCGTGGCCGCGGCCTACCAGTATCCCCTGATCCGCGAGGACACCACCCGGGCGAAGGCCACCATCCAATCGGGACGGCGCACGATCCAGTTCATCAACACCGACGCCCTGGTCCGGGCGGGGCGGTGGCGGATCGGCCTTTCCAAGACGGGATTCATCAACGAGGCGGGCGAGTGTCTCGTGATGCAGGCCATGCTCGCGGAGCGCCCCGTCCTCATCGTTCTGCTGGATTCCTGGGGCAAGTACACCCGCATCGGCGATGCGAACCGCATCCGGCAGTGGCTCGAGGCCCGATTTCGCCGGAACGGCTGACCCGCGTGCTCGTTCCCACCATCTCGCCGTCCTTCCCGCTCCGCTGGGGCTTTTCCACCCGGCTCGATGACGAGCCCTCTCCGGTGGCGCGCCTTGCCCAGATCCACGGCTGTCGCGTCGTGGAGGCCGCCCCGGAGCAGGTCCCCGAGGCGGATGGCCTCTGGACCTCCCGCCCGGGCCTCCGCATCGGGGTGCGCGTGGCCGACTGCGTGCCCATCCTCCTCGCCGGCCCCCTGCCCGGCGGCAGGCCATGGATCGCGGCCCTTCACGCCGGATGGCGGGGCGCCACCGGCGCTCCCGGCACGCCCGGCCGGGGCATCCTGCGACAGGGCGTGGCGCTGTACCGGGCTCTCGGGGGCCACCCCGGAGCCCTTGCCTGGGCGCTGGGCCCCGCCATCCTCGCCTGCCATTTCGAGGTGGGCGAGGAGGTCGTCGCCGCGGCACAGTGTGACGCCGCCTGGCAGGATGCCCTCCGCAGCCAGGGGCCCGCGGGCCGTCCCCACCTGGACCTCCACGGATTCTTGAGGGCCCAGGCAGCGGATCTCGGTCTGGCGCCCGCCATGGAGGGCTCCGTGCCGGTCTGCACCTTCTGCCATCCCGACCTCCTCTGGTCCTGGCGGCGGGGCGACCGGACCGGGCGACAATGGGGCTGGGCGGAGATCCCACTTGGCCCGGATGATGGAGGTCTCCCTTGCTGAACATCACCGATGTGCGCATCACCCGGGTGGAGGGCGACGACAAGCTGCGCGCCTTCGCGGCGCTGGTGATCGAGGACTGCTTCCTGGTGGGGGATCTCAGGGTGGTGGAGGGCGAAGAGGGCTACTTCGTGGCCATGCCCAGCCGCCGCAAGCGGGACGGCAGCTTCAAGGACATCGCCTACCCCCTCAACAATGCGCTGCGGGAGCAGATCGAGGAGCTGGTCCTGCGGGCGTACGAGGCCGCCACCGGCAATCGCGCCCTGAGCCGCATCGAGCGCGGCGAGGAGAGCCTCGTTCGTCCCGACCTCCTCGGCGTCGAGGAATTCGGGTTCACGCCCAAGCCCAATCCCTGAGCCGCACC
>DAIDKC010000049.1 GCA_027451045.1 Holophagaceae bacterium
CATAACCCTTCTCACCCTTCGTCGTGGCTATACCCCGGGGGTCACACCCGTTCCCATCCCGAACACGGCCGTTAAGACCCGGAGGGCCGATGATACTGCTCCTCACAGGAGTGGAAAAGTAGGTCGCTGCGACGTTAAATCTACACTTGGGCCATCCCTCATCAGGATGGCCCAAGTCCGTTTGGGCTGATAAACTGATTGCCTTCAAGAGGAACCCATGTCCATCCAGGTCCGCCTTCCCGACGATTCCCTGCGCGCCCTGCCCGAGGGATCCACCGGCGAGGACCTGGCCGCCGCCATCGGCGCACGTCTCCTGGATGCGGCCCTCGCCATTCGCATGGATGGCCGCCTGAATGACCTGAAAACGCCCCTTGGGGATGGCAGCAAGGTCGAGATCATCACCAACCGGGATCCCGAGAGCCTGGAACTGATCCGTCACTCCACCGCCCATCTCCTGGCCCAGGCGGTGCGCCGCCTCCATCCCGGCGTCCGGGTCGGCATCGGGCCGGTCATCGAGGACGGGTTCTACTACGACTTCTGGGTGGACAAGCCCTTCACGCCCGAGGATCTGCCGGCCATCGAGGACGAGATGCGGAAGATCGTCGCCGAAGGCGTCCAGGTGGTCCGGGAGGATCTGGATCGGGAGGAGGCGATCGCCCGCTTCCAGGCCCTGGGCGAACCGCTCAAGGTGGAGATCGTGTCGGACATCCCGGCTGGAGAGCGTATCTCGGGCTACCGCCAGGGCGACTTCTACGACCTCTGCCGTGGGCCCCACGTCCCGAACACCTCCAAGCTGAAGGCCTTCAAGCTCCTCAACACGGCCGGCGCCTACTGGAAAGGCGATGAGAAGAATCCGATGCTCAGCCGGATCTATGGCACCGCCTTCCACACCCAGAAGGACCTGGACGAGCACCTGAAGCGGCTGGAGGAGGCCAAGGCCCGGGATCATCGCAAGTTGGGGAAGGAGCTGGGGCTCTACTCCTTCCACCCCGAGGCGCCGGCCTCGCCGTTCTTCCATCCCAAGGGCACCGTCGTCTACAACGAGCTTGTGACCTACATCCGGGAGTTGTACTTCAAGTACGGCTACAGCGAAGTCATCACCCCACAGATCCTGGACGTGGCCCTCTGGAAGACCAGCGGACACTACGAGAACTACGCGGAGAACATGTACTTCACCACGGCCGAGGAGCGGGAGTACGCCGTCAAGCCCATGAACTGCCCCGGCCACTGCCTCATGTTCGGCAGCCAGAAGCACAGCTACCGCGACCTGCCGATCCGGTACGCCGACTTCGGCCGCCTGCACCGCTACGAGCGCAGTGGCGTCACCCATGGCCTGACCCGCGTGCGGACCTTCTGCCAGGACGACGGGCACATCTACTGCACCCCGGAGCAGGTCAAGGCCGAGATGGCGGCCTTCCTGGCTCTGCTCCAGGAGGTCTACGACACCTTCGGCTTCGAGGGCATGCGCGTGGCCCTGAGCACCCGCCCCGAGAAGCGTCTGGGTTCGGACGCGATCTGGGACGCCGCCGAGGGCGCCCTCGGCGAGGCCCTGGACGAGGCCGGGATGCCCTACACCCT
>DAIDKC010000050.1 GCA_027451045.1 Holophagaceae bacterium
CATAACCCTTCTCACCCTTCGTCGTGGCTATACCCCGGGGGTCACACCCGTTCCCATCCCGAACACGGCCGTTAAGACCCGGAGGGCCGATGATACTGCTCCTCACAGGAGTGGAAAAGTAGGTCGCTGCGACGTTAAATCCACACTTGGGCCATCCCTCATCAGGATGGCCCAAGTCCGTTGCTACCAGCCGGAATCCCCCGCAAAGGCGGGGGATTTTCCTGTACGAATCCGGTAGACTGGCTCTTCCGCGTGGAGGGTATCAATGGCCAAGGGTGTTTACACCTTCGGGGGGAACCGTAACGAAGGCAGCGCTGCCATGCGCGATCTGCTGGGCGGGAAGGGATGCAATCTGGCCGAGATGGCCGGTCTTGGCATCCCGGTGCCCCCGGGATTCACCCTGACCACGGAGCAGTGCGGAGCCTACTATGCGAATGGTCGCCAGCTCTCCGAGCCACTGAGGGCTGAAGTCCTTGCGGCCCTGCGCTGGCTCGAGGGCGTCCGCCAGTGCACCTTCGGAGAGGGGCCCAACCCTCTTCTGCTCTCTGTCCGTTCCGGAGCACGGGTTTCCATGCCCGGCATGATGGACACCGTCCTGAACCTGGGCCTCAACGATGCCACGGTAGAAGCCCTCGTGGCCGCCAGTGGAAATCCAAGGTTCGCCTGGGACTCCTACCGGCGCTTCATCACGATGTACAGCAATGTGGTGCTCGGGGTGGAGCACGCTCTCTTCGAGGCCGAGATCGAACGCGTGAAGGCGCGCCTCGGGAAGCACCAGGACACTGAATTGGCTGCGGAGGACTGGAAGGGGCTCGTGGCCGCGTTCAAGGACGTTGTCCGCGAGGAGACCGGGAAACCCTTCCCCCAGGACCCCATGGACCAGCTCTGGGGGGCCATCAGCGCCGTCTTCGAAAGCTGGAATACGCCCCGGGCCATCACCTACCGGCGCCTGCACCGCTTCTCCGACGACTGGGGCACGGCGGTGAACGTGCAGAGCATGGTCTTCGGCAACATGGGCGACGACTGCGGCACGGGGGTGGCCTTCACGCGGGATCCGTCCACCGGGGAGAAGCTGTTCTATGGTGAGTACCTCATCAACGCCCAGGGCGAGGACGTGGTGGCGGGCATCCGCACGCCCCAGCCCATCACTCGGCGCCAAGCGGAAGGCACGGGGCTGAAGAGCCTCGAGGAGGCCATGCCCGAGGCCTTCGCCGAACTGGATGCCACCTGCAAGCGCCTCGAACATCACTTCAAGGACATGCAGGACATCGAGTTCACCATCGAGCGCGGGAAGCTCTACCTCCTGCAGACCCGCAACGGCAAGCGCACCGCCATGGCGGGCATCCGCATCGCCATTGACCTGGTGGAAGCCGGCCTGATTGACACGCACACCGCCCTGAAGCGCATTGACGCCGACAGCCTGTCCCAACTGCTCGCCCCGGTCTTTGATCCGAAGGAGAAGGAACGGCTCCGCAAGGAGGGCCACCTGCTGACGAAAGGGCTGAACGCAGGCCCCGGCGCAGCCACGGGCCGCATCGCGCTGACGGCCGAGGATGCCGAGCGGATGGGCCAGGAGGGCCCCGTGGTGCTCGTGCGGGTGGAGACCAGCCCGGAGGACATCACAGGCATGGTGGCCTCCCAGGGGATCCTCACGGCGCGCGGCGGGATGACCAGCCATGCAGCGGTGGTGGCTCGTGGCATGGGCAAGCCCTGCGTCTGCGGGGCCTCCGCGATCCAGATTGATACGGCCCGGGCCCTCGTCAAGGTGGGCGATCATGAGCTCAAGGCTGGCCAGGACTGGATCTCCATTGACGGCTCCACGGGCGAGGTGTTCGCGGGCCGCCTCAGTGCTCACCCTTCCGAGGTGAACCAGGTGCTGGTGGACGGTCGCCTGAAGGCCGAGGACAGCGAGCTCTACCGCCGCTTCGAGAAGATCATGGCCTGGAGCCGGGAGGCGAGGCGCCTCAAGGTGCGCACCAACGCCGACACCCCTCACGACGCGGCCGTGGCCCGGGCCTTCGGAGCCCAGGGCATCGGGCTCTGCCGCACGGAGCATATGTTCTTCGAGGGTGACCGCATCCTGGCCGTGCGCGAGATGATCCTGGCCACTGATACGGATGGGCGGAAGAAGGCCCTGGCCAAGCTCCTTCCCATTCAGCGCCAGGACTTCGAAGGCATCTTCACCGCTATGGACGGCCTGCCGGTGAACATCCGCCTGCTGGATCCCCCGCTCCACGAGTTCCTGCCTCAGGACGAAGCGGGCCAGCGGGAGATGGCAGAGGTGATGAACGTGGACCTCGTGACCGTCCAGCGGCGCGTGGCCCAGCTCCACGAGTTCAACCCCATGATGGGCCACCGCGGCTGCCGCCTCGGCATCACCTTCCCGGAGATCATCCGAATGCAGACCCGGGCCATCGCGGAGGCCGCTCTCAACGTGACCGCCAAGGGCGTCAAGGCCGTGCCCGAGATCATGGTGCCCCTCATCGGAACCGTCCGGGAGCTGGCCTTCACCAAAGCCGAGATGCTCGACGAGATCGCGCAGGTGAACCGCGAGCGGGGTAACAGCTTCAGCTGCCCCATCGGCACCATGATCGAGATCCCCCGTGCGGCCATCACGGCGGACCGCATCGCGGAGGAGGCCGAGTTCTTCAGCTTCGGCACCAACGACCTGACCCAGATGGGCTTCGGGTTCAGCCGCGACGACGCCGGCAGCTTCCTGCCGGAGTACGTCGGGAAGAAGCTGCTGGAGGACGATCCCTTCCAGAGTCTGGACCAGGAGGGCATCGGGGAACTGGTGCGCATTGCCTGCGAGAAGGGTCGGTCCACACGTCCGAACCTCAAGCTGGGCGTTTGCGGAGAGCACGGTGGCGATCCCCGCAGCGTGGGATTCTTCCACAAGGTGGGTCTCGACTACGTGAGCTGCTCCCCCTACCGCGTGCCCATCGCCACCTTGGCCGCGGCCCAGGCCGCGATCAGTTAACCCGAACGGGGGACCGCCTGGTCGCTTCACGCCCTCTGCGTCCCCCGCGCCCCCCACCTTGTGGCCGGGCGTAGCCCGGCCACAAGGTCCGGCACCCACCTGATGTATCCTGGAGAGGCCGCGCCCCGCGCGGCCTTTTTGTCGGAACCCGCCATGGCCAAGACCGCGACCGAGCAGCCCGAGATCATCTACTCGATGATGCGGGTCAGTAAGATCTACAACAACAAACCCGTCATCAAGGACATTTCCCTAAGCTACTTCTACGGTGCGAAGATCGGCGTGCTGGGCCTCAACGGTTCCGGCAAGAGCACGGTGCTGCGCATCATGGCCGGCGTGGACCAGGACTTCAATGGCGAGGCCGTGCTGAGCAAGGGCTACACCACCGGCATCCTCGACCAGGAGCCGAAGCTGGACGAGGCCAAGACCGTCCGTGAGGTGGTGGAGGAGGGCGCCGCCGAGAAGGTGGCCTGGCTGCGGGAGTACAACGAGATCGCCGAGCAGTTCGCGGATCCCGACGCGGACATGGACGCCCTGCTGGCGCGGCAGGGCGAGCTGCAGGAGAAGATCGACGCCCATGACTGCTGGGACCTGGACACCCAGCTGGAGCAGGCCATGGACGCCCTCCGCTGTCCGGACCCCGGGACGAAGATCGGCGTGCTGTCCGGCGGCGAGCGGCGCCGCGTGGCCCTGTGCCGTCTCCTGCTCCAGAAGCCGGACATTCTCCTGCTGGACGAGCCCACCAACCACCTGGACGCCGAGACCGTGGCCTGGCTGGAGAAGCACCTCCAGGACTACAAGGGCACCGTCATCGCCGTCACCCACGACCGCTACTTCCTGGATCACGTGGCCGAGTGGATCCTCGAGCTGGACCGCGGCGAGGGCATCCCCTGGAAGGGCAACTACTCCAGCTGGCTGGAGCAGAAGCAGAGCCGCCTGGCTCGGGAGGAGAAGTCCGACCAGAAGCGACAGAAGACCCTGGAGCGCGAGCTTGAGTGGATCCGCATGTCGCCCAAGGGGCAGCACACCAAGAGCAAGGCGCGCATCGCCAACTACGAGCGCCTGGCCGGCGAGGAGGGCCGCCAGAAGGAGCAGGAGCTGGAGATCTACATCCCCAGCGGCCCGCGCCTTGGGGATCTCGTGGCCGAGCTGGAGGGTGTCACCAAGGCCTACAGCGACCGCGTGCTCTTCGAGAACCTGACGTTCGCCATTCCCCGCGGCGGCATCCTCGGCGTCATCGGTCCCAACGGCGCGGGCAAGTCCACGCTGCTGCGGCTCCTCACGGGCCAGGAGCCACCCGATGCCGGCCGCATCCGCCTCGGCGATACCGTGAAGATGGCCTACGTGGACCAGCTCCGGGCCGGGCTGGACCTCGACAAGAGCGTCTTCGAGGCGGTGTCGGGCGGCTACGAGCAGATCGAGCTGGGCGGCAAGCTGATCAACGCCCGCGCCTGGCTCAGCCGCTTCGGCTTCTCCGGCGAGGCCCAGCAGAAGAAGGTGCGCGAGCTGAGCGGCGGCCAGCAGAACCGCCTGAACCTGGCGCTCACGCTGAAGAGCGAGGCCAACCTGTTGTTCTTCGACGAGCCCACCAACGATCTGGACGTGAACACCATGCGGGCGCTCGAGGAGGCCATCGAGTCCTTCGCGGGCAGTGCCGTGGTGGTGAGCCACGACCGCTGGTTCCTGGACCGCCTGGCCACCCACATCCTGGCCTTCGAGGGGGATTCGAAGGTGGAGTTCTTCGACGGCAACTACACCGAGTACGAGCAGTACCGGAAGGACGTCCTGGGCCTCAAGCCCTTCGACCCCCACCGCATCAAGTACCGCAAGCTCACTCGATGACCGCCATCCCGCCCAGCGCCTCCCGGCTGGCCCTGCTCACTGCGGGCGTGGCCTTCGCGCTCGGCGCTGCTGCGGTCGGCCTGGGGATCGCGAACGAGGCCCCTCTGGCCTGGGGCTTCGGCTGCGCCTGCCTTCTCCAGATAGCGCCGTCCCTGGCCCTGGTTCACCGGATCCGGGAAGGACTCGGCAACCGGGGGCTGGACGGGGAGCGCCGGACCCTGCGGATCACCAGCCATCTCCTGCGCTTCCTGGCCCTGGGGCTCGCCATCGCCAGCGCTTTCGCCTGGACCGGGGGCGACACCCCGAAGGCCGGGTCCCTGGACCTCGCACTCGCCGGCACCACCCTGCTGGTCTGGCTGGGGCTCTGGCTGGGGAAGCGGCGGCTCGGAGCCCTGCATCCCTCCCTGGCCCTCGATACGGCACGCAGCCGCGCCCTGGCAGCCTGCGCAGGGCTCTGGCTGGCGGGCGGCTTGCTGGGGCTGGTCTTCCCCTGGGCCGATCCGGCCACCGGTCTGCTCCTGGCCGGCTGGCTGTTCCGCGATGGGCGGACGGTGGCCAAGGCCACCACGGTGTCCCTGGTGGGCTGCGGCGGCTGCGGGAGCTGCGGCTGCGGATGATGCGGGCCCTGGAACTGTTCTCGGGCCTGGGGGGCTGGCGCCTGGCCCTCGGGAGCCGGGGCGTCGTGGCGGCGGCCTACGATGTGAACGAGGCGGCCAACGCCACCTATGCTCTCAACCATGGCGAGGCACCGAAGGCGCAGGAACTGGCCACGGTCCCGGCCGCGGAGCTGGCGATGCAGCGTGCCGATACCTGGCTGCTGAGCCCGCCTTGCCAGCCCTTCTGCCGCATGGGGAACCACGGTGGCCTCGATGACCGCCGCAGCCGCGCCTTCCGCCACCTCATGGACCTTTTCCCGGACCTGGCGCCGGAGCGGCTGGTGCTGGAGAACGTGGGCGGATTCCTGGGCTCCGACGTCCACGCGCTGCTCGTGGAGCGGCTCCGCGTCCACGGCCTGCACCGCCTCGACCTGGAGGCCTGCCCCAGCCGCTTCGGCCTGCCCAACCAGCGCCCCCGGGTCTTCGTGGTGGCCTCGCAGAAGCCGCTGAAAGCCCGGCCCCTTCCGGATTTCCCGCCGCGCCGGATCGCCGAGTTCCTGGACGACGCGGAGGACGAGTCCCTCTACCTGCCTGAGGCGACGCTGGCCCGGCACCGCCACGGCATGGACTTCATCATCGCCGACGACCGCCGCAGCACCTGCTTCATCGGCGGCTACGGCCAGCGCTACGTCGCCAGCGGCTCGTTCCTGCGCACCACCCGGGGCGTCCGCCGCTTCTCGACCTCCGAAGTCGCGCGGATCCTGGGCCTGCCCGAAGACTTCCGGTTCCCGGCGCATGTGCCCCTGGAAGCCCGCTACAAGCTGCTGGGCAACGGCCTCTCGATCCCCGCGGCGGCCTGGGCGGTGTCCCACCTCGACGGCTAGGCCCCGCCGCGGGACCATGGCGCATGGACCTCCTCCTGGCCGCCTTCCCGCCGGAACTCGGACCGCTGCGCGACGCACCGCCGCGGGGCTGGGAAACCGCCTGCACGGGCGTGGGGGCGCTCACTGCGGCGGCCACGACGGCCCGCCTGATCGCGGAACGGCGCCCGGAGCGGGTGGTGTTCCTGGGCACTTGCGGGCGCTATGACGACCGGCTCGGTTTGTTCGACTGCCTCTGGGCTTCGGAGGCCATCGCGACCTCCCTGGAGGAGGTGTGGGGCGAGGCCTACCGGCCTGAGATCGAGCGCACCCGCTGGGCGGCCTCCCTGGCGGGTCCGCTGCCCGGCCACAGGGTCGCCGTGCCGCCGGCCATCACGCGCACGGCGAAGGCCGCCCGGGCCCTGGCGGCCGTGGCGCCGGCCGAGCACCTGGAACTGACGGGTGTGTACGCGGCCTGCGCGGCCGCCGGCGTGACCTTCGGCGGGGCTCTGGTGGTGGTGAACGACGTGGGGCCGGACGCCCAGGTCCAGTGGAAGGCCAACCACGCCGAAGGCAGCGCCAGACTGATTGAGGCCCTCCGGCGTCTGGGCTTTATCGAAGGGGCGTGAAGGCCGCGCGGCCGTCCCCCGTGGTGATCCGCCAGCCTCCCGGCACGGCGGCCACGCGGACGCCGGCGCGGGGCCCCGCCACCCAGGGCGAGAGGCGGCGGGCCGAGAGAAGGGCGAGGGTCTCGGGATGGGGGTGGCCCAGGCTGTTCCGGAGGCCAGCGGTCAGCAGCACCACCTCTGGATCCAGGGCCGAGAGCCAGGCGGGGTCGGAGGCGCCCCGGCTGCCGTGGTGTCCGGCCTTCAGGAGCCGGTGACGGCCCGGGCCCGGGTCTCCCAGGGCGAGGAGGTCGCGCTCCTGGATGGCCAGGGCGTCGCCCATGAGCCACAGCTCCCGGTCCTGCCACTGCACCCGCAGCACCGCGGACACCATGTTGGGATCGGGCAGGGCGAAGGGCTTCGGCGGCCAGCGGACGCTGAAGGTGGCGGCTCCGCGGCGCCACGCGTCGCCGCGCAGGAGGCCCTCGGCGCTCGAGTGGGATGGGGCGTAGGAAGCCCAGGGGTCCTCGTCCCAGGCGGTGGCGGGCATGCAGGTGGAGGCCAGGGGCCAGAGCCGGGCCAGGGTGGCCCATCCGCCTGCGTGGTCACCATGCGGGTGGGTCAGCACCAGGTGGACCGGTTCCCGCACCCCCCGTCGGCTGAGGACGCGCACAATCCGGCGGGCTCCCCAGGGGGTGGGGCCCGTGTCCACCAGGGTGGCATCGCCGCCGGGCACGCGGAGGAGGAGCGCGTCGCCCTGGCCCACGTCCACCGCCTCCAGGCTGAGGGTGCCCGGAGCTCGACCGGTGCCGTGGGCGAGGAGGAGTCCGAGGCTGCCTGCGGCGAGGAGCGCGGCGAGGGCGCGGGTCCGTTGTGCGAGGCCCTGCCTGTGGGCCAGTGCCAGCCAGCCGAGGGCGAGCAGCAGCCAGGGCCACAGGATGCCTGTCGCCAGGGGGGTGATGCCGGTGAGGGCGGGCACGAGATGGTCCCCCATCCATCCCAGGAGGCTCCCGGCGGCGCTCGTGAAGCCGGGCAGGGGGACCAGGATCAGCAGCAGGCAGAGGGGCGTGAGGAAGGCCACGAGGGGCAGCACCAGCAGGTTGGCCAGGATGCCCCATCGGGGCGCCCCGCCGTGCAGGAGGGCCAGCAAGGGCATCGTGGAGAGCCAGGGCGCGGCGAGGCGCGCGAAGGGGAGGGCCCATCGGCCCAGCAGCGGGGAGACGAGCCCGGCCATGGGCTCCGCGCCCCAGAGGAGGCCCAGGAGCGCCCACCAGGCCAAGAGGAACCCGGGTTCGACGCCAGCGGCCGGGTGCCCCAGCAGCCAGGCCAGCAGCGCCAGGTGGAGGCCTGCCACCGGCGGGAGCTTCCATCCGCTGGCCCGACCGAAGGCCCAGGCGATGCCCATGAAGAGGCCCCGCCAGACCGGCGCCGAGAAGCCCACGAGCCCGCAGTAGAGGGTCCCGGCCAGGACGGATCCGGCCGATGCGCCCCGCAGGCGGAGGCGGCGAAGGAGGGCCTCCACCGCCACCATCACGAGTGTCACCTGGAGGCCGGAGACCACCAGGATGTGGATGGTGCCGCTCTCGGCGAACACGCTGAAATGGGCTTCATCCACGGGCGGGATGCCCAGGGCCAGGGCACCCCAGAGATCCTTCGCCGTCGGGTCCAGGGGCAGGGCGTCGAACCGGTGGCGGACAAAGACCTGGAGGCGCAGGAGCCAGCCGGGGGAGGGCGGACCGAGGCGCTGCATGAGCTGGGACGACGCGAGGTGGATGCGTCGGGGTGCGCCATCGCTGCGGGCCCGCCAGAGGGGCCGCTCCGCCAGGAAGACGGGCGCGGGCGCCACGGGTCGAAGCTCGGCCCGGAACTGCACCGGCGTGCCGGGTTCAGGCGGCGACTGGACCCCGTCGGCGGGCACCGTGAGGGGGAGTTCCAGGCCCCGGAGGCTGCCGGGGGATGCCACCGACAGCCGCGTACCCAGACGCTCTCCCTGGCGGGTCCACGGGGCGGCGATGCGGCCCTGGAGGGACTGGAAGCCCGTCGGGAGGGCGCTTTCCCAGGCGGCGCGCTGGCGCAGGCCGGACAGGGTGATCCAGAGCAGGACGGCGGACAGAGGTATCACGGACCATCGGCGGGAGCGGAGAAGGAACAGGGAGGCGGCCATGGCCAGCCAGCCGAGGGCCAGCCAGGGCAGGGGCACCTGCCCGTCCCAGCGTTCGGGCAGGAGCCAGGGCAGGGCGCATGCCGAGGCCATGGCCCAGGCGAGGGGCCAGAGGGGCGCCCCGGCAAGGCGCAGCCACAGACTGGAACGGGAGAGCATCCTGACGAGTCTAGCGGGCCTGTCCAGTCCTTGACACGGCCCGCAGAGCCGGGGACGCTGGGAGGCATGAATCCTGCACGGGCCCTGCTGGTGGACGACGATCCCACCATCCTGGAGGTGGTGGCCACCCTGCTTTCCCGGCACCACCACGAGGTGGTCGGCACGGGATCCGGCCTGAAGGCCGCCCAGCTCCTCCGGAGCGAGCATTTCGACCTGGCCGTGGTGGATCTCATGCTGCCCGACCTGAGCGGGCTCGAACTGGCCCGCCAGGCGGTGGCGAAGCCGGACACGGTGGTGGTGGTGCTCTCCGGGTCCACCTCGGTCGAGACGGCCCTCCAGGCCGTGAAGATGGGCATCTACGACTACGTGCCCAAACCCTTCCGGGTGGAGGCGCTGGAGCACACCCTCCTCCGGGCCATCGAGAAATCGCGCCTGGACCAGGAGAACAAGCGCCTGCGGGAACGGATCCAGGGCCAGGAGACGGGGCCGCAGATGGTGGGGCGGTCCGCGGCCTGGCAGAACCTCCAGGCGCTGCTGCGCCGCGTGGCACCCTCCCCCTCGACGGTGCTCATCACCGGGCCCTCGGGCACGGGGAAGGAACTGGCCGCCCGGGCGATCCACCAGTGGAGCACGAGGGCGCATGGACCGTTCATCCCCATCCACTGCGGCGCCATCCCCGAGACCCTCCTGGAGGACGAACTCTTCGGCCACGTCCGCGGCGCCTACACCGACGCCCGGACCGACCGGCCCGGCCGTTTCAAGCAGGCCGAAGGGGGGACGCTGTTCCTCGACGAGATCGGCACCATGCCCCTCAGCCTCCAGGTGAAGCTCCTGCGGGTCATCCAGGAGCGGGAGTTCTCCCCCCTGGGGGCGGCGCGGACCGTCAGGGCGGATTTCCGCCTCGTGGCGGCCACCAACGAGGACCTGGGCCGCTTGGTGGACCAGAAGCGGTTCCGCGAGGATCTGTACTACCGGCTCAATGTCATCCCGATCCACCTTCAGCCCCTCAAGGAGCACCCGGACGACATCCCGGTCCTGGTGGCGCACTTCATCCGGAAGTTCGCGCGGGAGCTGGGGCTGCCCCTGAAGCAGGTGGAGCCCGCCGCCCTCCAGGCCATGGAGACCTACGGCTGGCCCGGGAATGTGCGCGAACTCGAGAACGCCGTCGAGCGGGCCATGGCCCTGGGCTCGGATCCCGAGCGCCTGCTGCTCCAGGACCTGCCCGCCGCGGTCGCGGGGGTGGTGCCCTCCGTGGCGTTCCCCAGCCTCCCCCAGCACCGCGACCTGGCTCGGTTCCTCACGGACCTGGAGCGCCACCTCATCCTGGAGGCCCTCCAGGCCACGAACTGGAACAAGAGCGAGGCCGCCCGGCGGCTGGGCATGCGCCGGACCACCCTGCTGCACCGGCTCCATGCCCTGGACATCCCGCTCGATCCTCTGGATGCCCGCGAGCCGCAGCCCTCCGAGTCCTCCCTTGCCGCTGGGGAAAAGCCATGAGATGCGCCGCCTTCTGCCTTGCAGCCGCCTGTCTCCCGCTGGCCGCCTGGTCCCCGAGCATGCACGAGGTCCAGACCGACAAGGCTCTGGAGCTGATCCCCTGGCGCATGGCCGCCTTCCTCCGGGCCCATCCCCAGGCCCTGGCGCGGGGGGCTCGCGGGG
>DAIDKC010000051.1 GCA_027451045.1 Holophagaceae bacterium
CCGCTCCGCGCTGGAAGGCCTCCTGGGACCCATCCGGGAGCATTGACCGCGCGGCACTTGCCCCCCGAAGGCACCCGGCCCCCAGAATGGAGCCATGAGCTTCGTCCATCTCCACCTGCACACCGAGTACTCGCTCCTCGACGGGCTGACCCGCATCCCCGATCTCGTGAAGAAGTGCCAAGCCGCCGGCATGCCCGCGGTGGCGGTGACGGACCACGGGAACATGTTCGGGATGATGAAGCTCTTCGACGCCTGCGAGAAGACGAAGGACCCGGAGGGGACCTGGGGCGTCAAGCCCATCCTGGGCTGCGAAGTGTACGTGGCGCCCAAGACCCGCTTCGACCGGAAGCTGGAGGCGAAGAACCTCACCGGCGAGGAGGGCCTGGAGGACTGCGTGGACCCCAGCGGCAGCCGGGACGCGGGCTACCACCTCGTGCTGCTGGCCAAGAACCCCACGGGCTTCGCCAACCTCTCGAAGCTCGTGTCGAAGGGCTTCACGGAAGGCTTCTACTACAAGCCCCGCGTGGACAAGGACCTGCTGCGCGAGCACAGCGAGGGCCTCATCGCGCTCTCCGCCTGCCTGGGCGGGGAGGTGCAGGCCCGCATCCTCCAGAACCGGCTCGACCAGGCCGAGCGGGTGGCCCGCGATTTCCGCGACCTCTTCGGCGAGGACTTCTACCTGGAGATCCAGGACCAGGGCTTCGACAAGGAGCGGGAGATCATCCCCTTCCAGCAGGAACTGGCCGCGAAGCTGGGGATCCCGCTCGTCGCCACCAACGACGCCCACTACCTCAACCACGACGATTCCGACCTGCACGACACCCTGCTCTGCATCGGCACCAAGACCACCAAGGCCAAGGAGCGCCGCATGCGGTTCTCCACCGACCAGTTCTTCGTGAAGACGCCCGAGGAGATGCGCGCCGTCTTCCCGGACCATCCGGAGTACCTGGAGCGCACCCTGGAGATCGCCGCCAAGGTGAACCTCTTCCCCATCACGCGGAAACCCGTCACGCCGGACTTCCCCGTGCCCGCGGGCTACGACCTCCAGTCCTACTTCGTCCACATCGCGCGGGAGAGTTTCGAGGAACGGATCGCCGAATGCAGGCCGCTCTGGCAACAGGGGGCCCTGAAGCACCCGGAGACGGCCTACCGCCAGCGCCTCGAGTTCGAGCTGGATACCGTCCTGAAGATGGGCTTCCCGGGCTACTTCCTGCTGGTCTGGGACTTCATCCACAAGGCCAGGGAGCTGGGCGTCCCCGTGGGGCCGGGCCGAGGTTCCGCAGCCGGGAGCATCGTCGCGTGGTCCATGCGGATCACCGACATTGACCCCATGCAGTACGACCTGCTGTTCGAGCGGTTCCTCAACCCCGAGCGCATCTCCATGCCCGACGTGGACATTGATTTCTGCCGCGACGGGCGCCAGCGGGTCATTGACTACGTCACCGAGAAATACGGCCAGGACAAGGTCAGCAACATCGTCACCATCAACCAGCTCAAGACCAAGGCCGTCATCAAGGACGTGGCGCGGGTCTTCGAGAAGGACTTCGCCTTCGCCAACAACCTCACCAAGCTCGTGCCCCAGGAGCCGGGCAAGCCCATCACCGTGGGCGAGGCGCTGGAGAAGAGCGACAAGCTCCGCGAGCTGTACGAATCGGATCCCGAGGTGAGGAACATCCTCGACATCTCCGCGAGGCTGGAGGGCCTGGCCCGCAACACGGGCGTCCACGCAGCGGGCGTCATCATCGCGCCCGACGAGCTGACGAAGTTCGCGCCGCTCTCCAAGGACAAGGACAACAAGGTGATGGTGCAGTACACCATGACCGAGGCCGAGCGGGCGGGCCTGCTGAAGATGGACTTCCTGGGCCTGGAGACCCTCACCCAGATCGCCAAGACCCAGGAGGTCATCGCGCGGAGGCACGGGAAACCGCACGACATGACCACCCTCCGCGCTTTCGACGACAAGAAGACCTTCGACCTCTTCGCCGCCGGGGACACGGACGGCGTCTTCCAGTTCGAGTCGGGCGGGATGAAGCAGCTGCTCCGCCAGCTCGGGCCGGATCGCTTCGACGACCTCATCGCCCTCAACGCCCTCTTCCGTCCCGGCCCGCTCGGCGCCGGCATGGGCACCACCTATGTGGAGCGGCGCCACGGCCGCGAGCCCGTCACCTACATGTTCCCCGACCTGGAGCCGATCCTCGCGCCCACCTACGGCGTGATCCTCTACCAGGAGCAGGTGATGCAGATCGCGTCGCTCATCGCCGGCTACTCCCTGGGCGAAGCCGACATGCTCCGTCGCGCCATGGGCAAGAAGGACAAGGCCAAGATGGCCAAGGAGAAGGACAAGTTCATCGAACAGGGCGCCAAACGCGGCTACGACAGGGGCAAGGTCTCCGAACTCTTCGACCTCATCGAGTACTTCGCCGGCTACGGCTTCAACAAGAGCCACAGCGCGGCCTACGCCCTGGTGGCGTACGAGACGGCCTTCCTGAAGGCCAACTACCCGGTGGAGTTCATGGCGGGCCTGCTCTCCACCAAGTCCGGCCGCACGGATGACGTGGCCAAGTACGTCCAGGACTGCCGGGACCGCGGCATCGAAGTGCTCGGGCCCGACATCAACGACTCGGG
This sequence comes from Holophagaceae bacterium, assembly GCA_027451045.1. Lineage (GTDB taxonomy): Bacteria > Acidobacteriota > Holophagae > Holophagales > Holophagaceae > Geothrix. Next base: position 2,626 of record DAIDKC010000051.1, read on the forward strand.
TCTGGACTTCACGGTGACCGGAGACCGGCAGATCCGCTTTGGTTTCGCTGCAGTCAAGGGGCTGGGCGATGCGGCCCTGCAGGCCATTCTCGACGCCCGGAAGGCGGAGGGACGATTCAAGGACCTCTTCCACGCCCTCAAGAACACGGACCTCCAGAAGGCCAACCGGAAGGTATGGGAGTCCCTCATCAAGGCCGGCGCCTTCGACGCCCTGGAACCCAACCGCCGCGCGCTGCTGGAGGGCCTGCCCGACGCCCTCTCCGCCGCGTCCCGGGGCGGCGGGGCGGATCTGGGCCTGACCAGCCTCTTCGACGACGCC
>DAIDKC010000052.1 GCA_027451045.1 Holophagaceae bacterium
GCCGCCTTGTTCAGGTCCCCCTCCACGCTCAGGCGCGCGAGGCTGCCGAGGTCCAGCTCGAGTCCCGCCCGCGCCTGGGGCTGCTCGTAGACGTCCCAGAAATGGCGGGGGATGAGGCGGGTGGCCGTGAGTCCGAAACGGACGCCGTCCGTGAGGGTCGTGGTGAAGCCCGCATCGGAGGTGAAGGCGAGGGTGCTGCGGGAGGTGCCCGCGAAGGCCAGGGCCGGGTCGGGCGCGGCCTCGGGCGCGTCCTGGACGCCCACCCGCACCCGTTCCAGGCGGAAGGTGATGCCGTAGGCGCTCGATCCGCTGCTGCTGCCCGCCCCGGTCACCATCCGGTCCACCACCACCCGGCGCGCCTCCAGCGTCCCGTCCGGCAGCAGCGCCGCGCTCGTCTTCAGGACGTGCCCGAGGGCGAAGCGGACGCCGCCGGTGCCCGCGTACTCCAGTCCGGTGGAGGAGATGCGCAGGGGGGCGGGCTGGGCCTGCAGGTCCGCCGCGAGGCTGGCCGCAAGGGCCGTGTCTCCCGTGGCGAGGGCCTGGCCCAGGGCGTCGGATTCGGTTCGGAAGCCCCGGGGCTTCCAGTCGCCGCCCTCCCAGCCGAGGTACCAGCCCTCGGGCACCCGGTCGAAGCGGGCGCTGTTCCCCATGGGATCCAGGCCCTCGGAGAAGACGCTGGAGCCGCCGAAGGCCGGACTGTCCCCGAAGGACTGCGCGGCCAGGGGCAGGGCCGCGAGGAGGAGGGGGAGCAGGGGCAGGGCGCGTCGGGTCATGGCAACTCCTTCATGCGACGGCGAGGGCCAGGGGTTCCAGCTGGTGGGCCACCTGGAGGGAGACCGGGGCGTCCCCCAGGACCTCCGCGGCGGCCAGGCGGGCCAGGTCGGGATGGTTGTTGGCCTCGCTGAGGTGGGCCAGCACCACGGCCTGGAGGCGGGGGGAGAGGCTCCGGGCGAGCAGGTCGGCCATGGCCCCGTTGCTCAGATGCCCCACCCGGCTCAGGATGCGGGCCTTGAGGTGGGGCGGATAGGCGCCGTCCCGGAGCATGTCCAGGTCGTGGTTGGCCTCCAGGACCAGGAGATCCAGGCCCTGGCAGTGGTCCGCCACCAGGGCGGTGGGATGGCCCAGGTCCGTCACCACGGCGGCCTGGAGGCCCCCGGCCTCGAGGCGGTAGGCCACGGGGTCCTCGGCGTCGTGGGGCAGGGCGAAGGGCAGCAGGCGCCAGCCGTCCCAGTCCAGGGGCAGGCCGGGGCGGGCTTCGATCCAGCGGCCGGGCGGGATGTCCAGGCCCCGGGCAGCCTGGAGTGCGGTGCGGAGGGCGCGGGTGGCGATCACCGCCCAGTCCGTCCGGCGCAGGATCGTGCCCAGGGCACCCACGTGGTCCGAGTGCTCGTGGGTGATGGCCACGGCCCGGACCTCCTCCGGATTCCAGCCCAGGACGTCCATGCGGGCCCGGATCTGGCGCAGGGACAGGCCGGCGTCCACCAGGAGCGTCCGCCCCTCGCTGGAGAGGGCATGGCAGTTCCCCTTGGAGCCCGAGGCGAGGGCCGCGTAGCGCATGCGCCAGTCTAACGGGGCACCCTGGTGGAAGGTGGCCCCATGTGCGCCAAGTTTCACCTGTGCGCCTGCCTGCCGATGAGGGGGCATCGGTTCCGAACGCAGGAGGCAGCATGGCCGGCATTGCGCCCATGGAGATGTGGATCCCCTCCCGCCTCAGGGCAGACCGGCAGCAGCTGGCCCGGGCCCGCAGCCTCGTGGGCATCGGCCTCACGGTGGTCGCCGCCTGCCTGTTCTACATGGTCAAGTTCCAGGCCATGGGGGCCAGGGCGGCGGTGCACGGGGTGGCCGTCGCCGGCACCGCCGCCCTGCTCGCCCTCCTGCTCCTGCGCGTCTCGGGGCGCCTCTCCCCGGCCCGGGAAATGGTGCTGGCCATCATCTGGGGCGTGATGGTCTGGCTCTGCTACGTGAACCGGGGCGTGATGTCCTCCGAGGTCTTCTGGTTCGTCCAGGCCCCCTGCGGCGCAGTCCTCCTGGGGGACCTCCGCCACGGACTGGTATGGCTGGGGTTGGCGCTGCTGGGCATCGTGCTGGTGAACTTCGGGATCACCCATCCCCTGCACCAGATGCCCGCCGGCGCCCTGCGGGAGCTCCAGTTCTCCTCCGCCATGGGGCTCGTGATCTCCCTGTTCACCGTGCTGGCCATCTCCGAGCGCCACAAGATGCGCGGCGCGGCGAAGCTCGAGGAGGCGCGGGAGGAGGCCGCCCGGCAGAACGAGCGCCAGCGGGAGATGCTCCAGCGGGTCTCCACCCTCATCCACGAGGACCACCAGGCGATCCAGCGCATCACCGAGAACATGAAGGATGTCGTCCGGGCCGTCCAGGACCAGCAGCAGGCCTTCCGGGACAGCGAGAAGGCCCTGGGGGACCTGGGCGCCATGGTGACCCGGAACGCCGAGAACGCGGAACGGTCCGCGGAACGGGCCCGTTCCGCGGAATCCCAGGCCCTGGACGGGGGGCGGCGGATGACGTCCACCCTCCAGACCCTCGACGAGCTGGTGGCCTCCAGCGGGAGCACCAGCCGGACCATGTCGGCCCTGGGCGCCAAGGGGGACCAGATCGGATCCATCGTCCAGGTGATCGAGGAGATCGCCAACCAGACCAACCTGCTGGCCCTCAACGCGGCCATCGAGGCGGCCCACGCGGGGGCCCACGGCAAGGGGTTCGCCGTGGTGGCCGAGGAGGTGCGCAAGCTGGCCGAGCGGACCCAGCAGGCCACCCAGGAGATCGGCAGCCAGATCGGCGACGTGGTGGCGGGCACCCAGGAGGCCAACGCCACCCTGGCGGCCAGCGGCGCGCGGATGGACG
>DAIDKC010000053.1 GCA_027451045.1 Holophagaceae bacterium
CGCGCGCCAGTGCGCCGGCCTGCACGAAGGCGGCCCGCCGGGCCTCGGCCACGTCCCCCAGGACTTCCAGGATTCCTCCGCAGAGCACCGGGCGGTCGTGGCCCCGCAGGCGGGCCTCCTCCTCCCAGAGCACCGCCTCGAGGGCAGCCAGGTCGTGGTGCTCCCCCAGGGCGGCCTGCAGGCCCTTCACAGCCTCCAGGAAGTCCTGGGGAGGCGCGGCGAAGGCGCCTTCCAGGGCCTCCAGCGCGTAGCGGAGCTTCTTCAGCCGCACCCTGCCCCTGTGGAGGGCCGGGGCGTCCTCCTCCGCAAGCAGGGCGGGGAGGTGGTGGAGGGCGGCCTGGGCACGGCGGGCCAGGGCCTCCCAGGCGGCCTCCTGGAGGCTGGCGCCCTGGAACGGGGCGGGCAGGCTGGGCACGTCCAGCAGGCCTTCCAGCCTGGCCAGGTCCAGGCCGGCGAGTTCCCGTCGGAGGGTCCTGCGGGCCTTGGCGCGGGCACGATCCAGGCGCTCCTGGAGGTGCTCGAGGACGGCGGCGTGGCAGGACGTCCGGGCCGCAGCGTGGTGGGCCCGGAGGCGCGCCTCGTGGACATCCAGCTCCCGGACCGGGCCGAGGAGGTCCACCAGGGTGCGGAGGGCGCGGCGATGCCCCTTGTGCCCCGGATAGGCCTCGGGATCCACCAGGTCGAGCACAGCGCCCAGACGCCGGGCCGCCACCCGGACGAGGTGGAGGGGCTCGGCCTCCTCCGGCCAGTCCCGGGCCGCCAGCAGCTCCTGCAGGCGCGCCAGGCGGACCTCGAGGGCCCGGTGCAGCAGGATCGCCAGCTCGGCCGGATGCATGTCCAGCATTCTAGACAGGTTTCCGGGAGGCGAAAAAAGGGCGTAAGCTGGGGGGCCCATGGAACACATCCACATCAAAGGCGCCCGCGAGCACAACCTGAAGAACCTGGACCTCTCGCTGCCGCGCAACCAGCTGGTGGTGATCACGGGCCTCTCGGGCTCGGGCAAGTCGAGCCTGGCCTTCGACACGCTCTACGCCGAGGGCCAGCGGCGCTACGTGGAGAGCCTCAGCGCCTACGCCCGGCAGTTCCTCGACCAGATGGAGAAGCCGGACGTGGACAGCATCGAGGGGCTGTCCCCCGCCATCTCCATCGAGCAGAAGACCACCAGCCGCAATCCGCGCTCCACGGTGGCCACCGTCACGGAGATCTACGACTACCTCCGCCTGCTCTTCGCGCGAACCGGAAGGCCCGCCTGCGTGGCCTGCGGCGAGCCCATCGCCAGCCAGACCATTCAGGAGATGGCCGACCAGATCCTGGCCCAACCCGAGGGGACGAAGCTGCAGATCCGCGCCCCCGTGGTGCGGGGCCGGAAGGGCGAATACAAGAAGCTGCTCCAGGACCTCATGAAGCGGGGCTACATCCGGGCCCGGGTGAACGGCCAGATGCTCGACCTGACGGAAGGCATCCCGGAGCTGGACAAGCAGAAGAAGCACACCCTCGAGGTGGTCATCGACCGGCTGAAAGTGAACCCCGCCATCCAGTCCCGCCTGGCCGACAGCCTGGAGATCGCCTGCAACCTCTCGGAGGGGTCGGCATTGATCATCCTCGAGGCCGAAGCGGGAGCGGAGGCCCGCTGTCCGAAGGACGGCCCGAAGGGCGGCGCCCAGGAAGGGCGCCGCGACGGCACCGAGACCCTCTTCTCGTCCAAGCTGGCCTGCAACAACGCGAGATGCGCCCGCTTCGGCCAGGGCCTGCCGGAGCTGGAGCCCCGCTCCTTCTCCTTCAACAGCCCCTACGGCGCCTGTGCCACCTGCGACGGACTGGGCTTCAAGCGGCAGTTCGCGGAGGAGCTCATCGTCCCCAACCCCGACCTGAGCCTCAACGAGGGCGCCATCCAGGCCAGCGGCTGGAAGAGCGTCAGCGAGGACGGGTGGCGCTCCCAGATGCTGGAGCAGCTGGCGCGCAAGCTGAAGTTCAGCCTCGACACTCCCTGGAGGAAGCTGCCCGCGGACATCCGGCGCCTGCTGCTGCACGGCACCGAGAAGGAGATGCGCTTCACCTATGAGAGCAAGCGCAGCCGCTACGACTTCATGCACTCCTTCGAAGGCATCATCGGGAACCTGGAGCGCCGTTACGCCGAGACCACCAGCGAGGAGATCCAGGCCGAGCTGGAGGAGTCCATGCGGGTCATCCCCTGCGAAGCCTGCGGAGGCCAGCGGCTGAAGCCCGAGGTGCTGGCGGTCTCCGTGGGCGGATTGAACATCGCCCAGGTGACGGGCCAGAGCGTGCGCGACGCCCGGAAGTGGTTCGCCGACCTGGCGCTCGAGGGCAAAGACGCGGTCATCGCCGAGAAGGTGCTCAAGGAGATCCGGGAGCGGCTGGGCTTCCTCGACGACGTGGGCCTGGGCTACCTCACCCTGGACCGCAGCGCGGCCACGCTCTCGGGCGGCGAGGGCCAGCGCATCCGCCTGGCGACGCAGATCGGGAGCAAGCTCCAGGGCGTGCTCTACGTCCTGGACGAACCCAGCATCGGCCTGCACCAGCGGGACAACCTCCAGCTCATCCGCACCCTCAAGGAGATGCGCGATCTGGGCAACACGGTGCTCGTGGTGGAGCACGACCTGGAGACCATCCTCGCCGCCGACCACGTCGTGGACATGGGCCCCGGTGCCGGCGAACACGGCGGGAAGATCGTGGCCCAGGGCACGCCGGAGGAGGTGGGCCGCACCCCGGGTTCCGTCACGGGCGACTTCCTCTCGGGCCGCGACGCCATCCCGGTGCCCCGCACCCGGCGCAAGGCCAGGCGCGGGTTCCTGGAAGTGAAGGGCGCCGAGGAGAACAACCTCAAGAAGGTGGATGCGGCGTTCCCCATCGGGCTCTTCACCTGCGTGACGGGGGTGTCGGGCTCGGGCAAGAGCACCCTCGTGAACGAGATCCTCTACAAGGCCCTGGCCAACCAGCTCCACCAGGGGGTGCATGTCGTCGGCAGGCACAAGGCCATCCAGGGCCTCGAGGCCGTGGACAAGGTGATTGACATTGACCAGGCGCCCATCGGCCGCACGCCCCGGAGCAACCCCGCCACCTACACGGGCCTCTTCACGCCCCTGCGGGAGCTGTTCGCCCAGCTGCCCGAGAGCAAGGCCCGGGGCTACGCCGCCGGCCGCTTCAGCTTCAACGTGAAGGGCGGGCGCTGCGAGAAGTGCGAGGGTGACGGCGTCATCCGCATCGAGATGCACTTCCTCCCCGACGTCTACGTCACCTGCGAGCAGTGCAAGGGCAGGCGCTACAACCGCGAGACCCTGGAGATCCACTACAAGGGCCGGAGCATCTCCGACGTGCTGAACCTCACGGTGGAGGAGGCGCTGGAGCTCTTCGCGCCCATCCCCGTGCTGGCCAACAAGCTGCAGACCCTCGTGGACGTGGGGCTGGGCTACGTGCGCCTGGGCCAGAGTGCCACGACGCTGTCGGGCGGCGAGGCCCAGCGCGTGAAGCTGGCCAAGGAGCTCAGCAAGCGGCCCACGGGCCGCACGGTCTACATCCTGGACGAGCCCACCACGGGTCTGCACCTGAAGGACATCCAGAAGCTCCTGGAGGTCATCAACCGCCTGGTGGAGACGGGCAACACCGTGATCGTCATCGAGCACAACCTCGACGTCATCAAGACCGCCGACTGGATCCTGGACCTGGGCCCCGAGGGCGGCGCCGAGGGCGGGCGCATCATCGCCACCGGCACGCCCGAACAGGTCGTCGCGCGGAAGGGGAGCGTGACGGGGCAGTACCTGGCGCCCTACCTGAAATAGAAAGGAAGGCTACGCCTGCACGTCCAGGTTCTGGCCGAGGCCGCCGGCCTGGGCGATCATGGCG
>DAIDKC010000054.1 GCA_027451045.1 Holophagaceae bacterium
CAATCGCCCCTCGTCCCCGGGCCTGGGCTCGGGCACTCTGGAAGGTCCATGGAAGCGCTGTCCCAAGACTTGAAGGATCTCCTCCGCCTCGCCGAGGTGCCGGCGGGGGCCCTCGACGCCCCGGAGGCGCGGCTGCGGTGGACGTCGCCGCCGGCCCTGGCCCTGGTGCTGTCCCGCTGGACTACGCGGGACGGACGCCGCACCTCGCTGTGGGTGGACGCTCCCAGCGAGGCGGAGGCGCGCACCCTGGCGGCGGATCTGCAGGCCCTGCTTCCGGGCGTGGGGGTGGCACACTTCCCGGGATTCGCACCCTACGCGGGCGGCGAGAGCAGTCCGCCGGGCATGGTGCTCAAGGAGCGCCTCTCGGCCCTCGTGGGTCTGCTGGAGCGCCGGGTCCAGGTGCTTGTCACGGGGCCCCTGGCGGCCCGCGAGCGGCTGCCCCATCCCACCTGGTTCCAGAAGCAGAAGCTGGAGCTGCGCCTGGGGACGGAGGTGCCCCGGGACCTGCTGCTGGAGACGCTGGTGGCGCTGGGCTACCGGCGCACGGAGCTGGCCTCGGCCCCCGGGGAATTCAGCTCCCGCGGCATGGTGGTGGATCTCTGGCCCGACCACCTGGAGCAGCCTCTGCGCCTGGAGACCTTCGGCGACGAGCTGGAGCGGCTCAGTCCCTTCGACCCCGACACCCAGCGTCGCACGGGCGAGGTGCTTGAATCCCTCACGCTCTACCCCCGCTACGAGGCGGAGCGCGGCAAGCTGCTGGAGGCGGCCCAGGCCCGCTCGGACCGCACGCCCGATCCCGGCGACGACCTGGCCTTCCGGAAGGCGCGTCTGGCCTCGCACGGCCACTTCCCGGGCGAGGAGCTGTTCTACCCGCTCTCGGCCCAGCTTTCCGCGCAGCCTTCCGGCCAGCTCGTCCACTGGATGCCGCCCTGCCTGCGGGTGCGCCTGGATCCCGCCTGGGAGGAGGCCCTGCGCGAAGCCGAGCGGGCCCGCATCGAGGAAGGGCTCGCCGTGCTGCGGCGGGGCGGCGTGGTGTGCCCGGACTTCGACGACCGCTTCCTGCCCTCCGATCCCAGCCGGCCCACCCTGCACCTCACCGAGTGGCAGAGCGAGGCCACGGTGCCCCTGGCGGCCCAGCCCGTGCGCGAGTTCCAGGGCCGGATCGGGGAACTGGCGGAGCACCTGAAGGAGCTGGCCCTCACGGGCCACCGTGTGTTCCTGGCGGGCTCCACGCCGGGCATGCGGGACCGCCTCTCCGAGCTGCTGCGGGAGCACGACCTGCCCCTGGCCATGGGCGGGGACAGCGGCTGCCGGGCGCTCCAGCTGAACCTCAGCGCGGGCGTCCAGCTCAAGGAGCCGGGCCTGGTGCTGCTCACGGAGCGGGAGGTCTTCGGCCGCCGCGCGGTGCCGGCCGCGCCCAAGAAGGCCCGCAGCGCAGCGTTCCTCTCGGACCTGCGCGACCTCAAGCCCGGCGACCGCGTGGTGCACCTGGACCACGGCATCGGAGAGTTCGCGGGCTTCGCCACCCTCACCGTGGGCGGGGAGGAGCTGGAGGTCATGCAGCTGCGCTACGCGGATGGCGGCCAGCTCCACGTGAGCCTGGAGCGGGCCGACCTCGTCCAGCGCTACACCGGCGCCGAGGGCCACCTGCCGCCCCTGGACAAGCTGGGCGGCGCCTCCTGGGCCAAGGTCAAGCGCAAGGCCAAGAAGGCCATCCGCGACATGGCCGAAGAGCTGCTGAAGCTCTACGCCCAGCGGAAGCTGGAGCAGGGCCACGCCTACCCGCCGGACGGCCCGGAGATGGCGGCTTTCGAGGCCAGCTTCCCCTTCACGCCCACGCCGGACCAGATCGAGGCCAGCGAAGCCGTGAAGGCCGATCTGGAATCACCCCGGCCCATGGACCGCCTGCTGGTGGGCGACGTGGGATTCGGCAAGACGGAGGTGGCGATGCGGGCCGCCGCCAAGGTGGCGCTGGAAGGCCGCCAGGTGGCCGTACTCTGCCCCACCACCATCCTCTGCTTCCAGCACTACCGGACCTTCCGGGAGCGGTTCGCGGGCTTCCCCGTGCGCATCGAGATGCTCAACCGCTTCGTGGACAAGGCGGATGCCAAGCGCATCCAGCAGGAACTGGCCGACGGCAAGATCGAGATCGTCATCGGCACGCACCAGATGCTCGGCGCCCGGGTGAGGTTCGCGGACCTGGGGCTGGTGGTGGTGGACGAGGAACAGCGCTTCGGCGTGGCCCACAAGGAGAAGCTCAAGAAGCTGCGCCTCAACGTGGATCAGCTGGCCATGAGCGCCACGCCCATCCCGCGCACCCTGCACATGAGCCTCACGGGCCTGCGGGAGATCAGCCTCATCGAGACGCCCCCCAAGGATCGCCTGGCCATCGAGACGGTGGTGGCGCCCTGGTCGGACGAGCTGATCCAGACCGCCATCCAGTTCGAGCTGCGCCGAAACGGGCAGGTGTACGTCGTCCACAACCGGGTGGAATCCATCACGGCCATCGCCGAGCGCATCCGCGAGCTGGTGCCCGACGCCCGCGTGGGCGTGGGTCACGGCCAGATGACGGACGAGGGCCTGGAGCAGGTGATGCTGGCCTTCATGGAGGGCCGGCTCGACGTGCTGGTGGCCACCACCATCGTGGAGAACGGCCTGGACGTCCCCAACGCCAACACGCTCATCGTCCACCGGGCGGACATGTTCGGCCTCAGCCAGCTCTACCAGCTCCGGGGCCGCGTCGGCCGCAGCGACGTGCCGGCCTACGCCTACCTCCTCATCCCAGGGAAGCACGAGATCAGCGAGGAGGCCCGCCGGCGCCTGCAGGCCCTGGAGGACTTCTCGGAACTCGGCTCGGGCTTCCGGGTGGCGGCCATGGACCTGGAGCTGCGCGGCGCGGGCAACCTGCTGGGCGGCGAGCAGAGCGGGCAGATCCACGACATCGGCTTCGAGCTATACGTGAAGCTGCTGGAGGAGACGCTCCAGGAGCTGCAGGGCCAGCCCAGCGGCACCTTCGAGGTGAAGCTCGACGGTCTCGCGGGCGGGGCCCAGCTCAGCCGGCATTGGATAGACCAGGCCAGCGAGCGGCTGGTGGCCTACAAGCGCCTCTCGCGCCTGCGCAGCGAGCAGGAGCTGGGGCTCTACCGCCTGGACCTGGAGGACCGCTTCGGCCGCGTGCCGGAGGACGACGAGGGGACGCAACGGTTCTTCGAGATCCTGACGGTGAAGCTCCGCGCCCAGGCGCTGGCGGTGTCGGAAGTCACCGTGGACAAGGGCCGCCTCAAGCTGCGCCTCAGCCCCCAGACGCCGGTGGATCCCGCCAGGCTCATGGCCTGGGTGCGCGACCGGAAGGACGCCCAGCTCAACCCCGACGGCGCGGTGCTGCTGCCCCTCCTGCCCGGCGAAGGCGGCGCCGTGCTACAGGCGCAGCGGGTGCTGGCGGAATGGGCGGGGATGGTGGGCTGAGGACGTCCCGGGGGGCTACTCGACGGGGCGGGTCGGCTCCGGTCCTTCCTCGGCCTGTGCCGCCGGCCCTTCGACGGTGCCAGGCTCCGGGGCTTCGTCGGCCAGGTCGGCCGTGCGGTCGCCCTGGCCCTTGAGGGCCTTCTTCTGGCGCTTCTCCTCCTGCTTGCGCTGGCGGGCGAGGTCGCGCTGGCGCTTGTCCCGCTGGTAATTGGGCTTGGGCATGCGGCCTCCAAGGACAAGACAGCCCGCCGTCCGGGGGCGGCGGGCTGGAAGGTGGGAGGGCGGATCAGATCTTGGTGACGTTGATCGCCTGGGGGCCCTTCTGCCCCTGCCCGGTGTCGAAGCTGACGCGCTGGTTCTCGTCCAGGGACTTGAAGCCGGACATCTGGATGGCGGTGTGGTGGACGAAGAGATCGGGTCCCCCGCCGTCCGGCGTGATGAATCCGAAACCCTTCTCGGCGTTGAACCACTTGACGGTGCCTTGGGCCATGGTGAATTCCTTAGTGTCTCGAATGGGTGCAAAGAGCTGGTCGAGACGGGAACAGGCTCATCGAAGGATCGCCACACTGTGCGGGATCGCTTGCATTCATCATGCGCTCATTTGCCCCGGTTGGCCATAAAATGCGCCGGATTCTCCCGGAACCCCCGGCATCCGGCAGCCCTGCGCCTGTCCCGCGGCGCGGGAGGATCAGGGGACGTGGAGGGACGCGGGACGGCCGACCTCCGCAGGGGCGGCGCGAGGGCCCGGAACCGGGGGGCGGAAGCGGCCGGGGATCCCGGTCCCGCAGTGGCGGCAGCGTCCCGCCGGATCCACCGCCAGTTCGAGGAGGCGGTAGCCGTCCCGCCGGATCGCGCCCCGTCCGCAGCCGGGGCAGAAGGTGGTCCCGCCCTGCCGGTCGGGGAGGTTCCCGGTGTAGACGAACCGGAGCCCGGCCTCCTGGGCGAGGGCCCGGGCCCGCTGGAGGGTGGCCAGGGGCGTCGGGGGGCGGTCCAGCATCCGGTGATCGGGGTGGAAGGCGCTGAAGTGCAGGGGCACGTCGGGCCCCAGCTCGTCGGCTACCCAGCCGGCGAGCTGCCGCACCTCGTCGTCGGAGTCGTTGAGCCCGGGGATCAGCAGCGTCGTGATCTCGGTCCACACGTCCGTGTCGTGGACGAGGTAGCGCAGGGTGTCCAGGACCGGCCGCAGGGTGCCTCCGGCCACGCGGCGGTAGAAGGCGTCGGAAAAGGCCTTCAGGTCCACGTTGGCGGCGTCCATGCCGGCGAAGAAATCCCGTCGGGCGTCCGCCCCGAGGTAGCCCGACGTCACAGCCACGGTCGCCAGGCCCGCGCCGCGGCAGGCCTCCGCCACATCCGAGACCCACTCCAGCAGGATCGTGGGCTCGTTGTAGGTGAACGCCACCCCGAGGCATCCCCGCTCCAGGGCGCTCTGCACCACGGCGCCCGGCGTGGTCCGGGCCCCCAGGCGACCGGGATCCCTCGCCCGGGAGAGCCTCCAGTTCTGGCAGAAGCGGCAGGCGAGGCTGCAACCCACCGAGCCGAAGGAGAGGACCTGGGCACCCGGTAGAAAATGGTGCAGGGGCTTCTTCTCGATCGGATCCACGGCGAACCCGCTGGTGGCGCCGTAGGCGGCCAGGACCATCCGGTCGCCCTCCCTCCGGCGCACGGCGCAGCGGCCGGCCTGGCCCTCCTGGAGCGCGCAGTGGTGGGGGCAGAGGTCGCAGCGCAGGCGGCCGTCCCCGCTCCGGTGCCAGTGCCGCGCCGGATGCAGGTAGGACGGTCCCCCGTCCCGCAGCGCGGCGGGGGAGGGGGGCGCCGGCCGGGGCTCGTCCCGCCAGGCCTCCACGGTGTAGGTCCAGGCGCGGAGCCGGGAGGCCCCGAAGGGGGTCCGCCAGCCGGCCTTGCGCTTGAGGGCGGCGACGAAGCGACCGGGCTCCGGGAGCTCGGACCAGACCTGGGGCAGGAAGGTCGCCCGCTGCCCCTCCTGTTCGAGGAGCAGGCCATCCACTCCTGGCCTCAGCCGGCGGCACAGGTCCGCCTCGTCCTCTGGCACCAGGGCGTGGAGGGGCGAGAGCAGTGACAGCTCCACGTCGAGGCGGGGCAGGTCGGCCCGGGTGAGGGGCTCGAACCGGGTGTCCTCGAAGGCCGCGGCCCGGGCGTGGCGGATCACGCTCTCCCGCAGGGACGGCTGGGGCAGGACGCTGCCCACGCAGCCGTGCAGGGCGCCGCCGACGGTGAGGGTGACGAAGCAGGCGCCGGGCCCGTCAACCTCACCGGCGGCCGGCTCGACCGGCGCGCCGCCCAGGGCCTCCTCGATGGCGGCCCGGGCCAGATGCGCCAGCTCGGCCCCGTCCACGGAATCAGACGGTTCCATGCCCGGTCTCGAAGAAGGCGAAAGCCCCATAGCCCACCACCTCCTCGAGGCTGCCCGCGGTATCCCCCGAACTCCGCAGGTCCAGCAGGGACGGGTGCAGGCGCTTCCGGCGGGCCGCCTCGAGGAACCCGTCCAGCGGCTGGGCGCCGCAGGCCCGCTCCCCGTCAATCGTGGTATCCAGCCTCAGGATCATCCGCCCGGTCTCCTGGTCCACGGCGCGCCCCAGACGGTAGGGCAGGTAGTGGGAGAGGTCCGAACTCACCACGAGGACGGTTTCAGCCCCGCCCCAGAGGGCTTCCAGGACCTCGGCCACCTGGAAGGCGGAGGCCTGTCCGACCAGCAGGGGCACCACGCTGGCCCGCGGCGCCACCCGCTGGATGAAAGGCAGTTGGACCTCCAGGGAATGCTCCGGCCTGTGGACGGCCTCGCTGCGGCGGACCTTGGGCACCCGTGCGAGCGCGTCCGTGTCCACCGCGATGGGGCCGAGCGGCGTCTCGAAGGCCTCGGATTCCGGAGCCGCCAGGCCGGCGAAGGCCGCGTGGTGGCTGGGGCCGAGGAGGACCACCCGGGTCAGGGTGTCGCCCTCCCGGAGCAGACGGGCATAGCCGCTCGCCGCCACCGGACCGGAATAGGCGTAGCCCGCGTGGGGCACGACCAGGGCCTTCGGGGTGGGTTCGTCGAGCGGCAGGCGGACCCGCGCCAGGAGGCGGTCCACTTCCTCCCGGAGGCGGTCTGGAGATTCGGGATAGAACATCCCGGCAACGGCGGCGGGGCGCAGCGTGAGCATGGGACCCTCCCGAGCAAGGCTGCACGTACCATGGGCTCCCCGTGCCCCCGCGCAAGGTTCGGGCGGAGGATTCCGCCGGGCGGATCAGAGGATGCAGGTCTCCGCGAAGCCTCAGGCGCCCGCGCTCTGGTCCAGGGGGGCGCCACCCGGCAGGCTGGGATCGTGGGGCAGACTGCCCCGGGGGGCGCGGAAGTAGGCGAAGGGCGTGGCGTGGAGCAGGTTGGACACGCGGCTGGTGTAGATGTCGGCGTAGCGCTCGATCTGGCGCGTGAGGTGGCTCTTGTCGTTGCCGGCCCGGGTGAGCAGGCCCCAGCGGGGGTTGGTCAGCTCCGTGGCGGCCCGGGCCAGGGGGGCGATCTCGGTGTCGAGGGCGACCAGGCGCTCGCGCAGGGCCGTGACCTCCCGCGCGAGATCGGCGACGGGACGGTCCGGGGCGGGGCCGTGGCCCTCCTGCCGGCGCAGGAGGGCCAGCCGGGCGCGGGAGAGCTCGGCCTCCAAGGCCTCCTTGAGGCGCATCCTGGCCACGAGGGAACGTTCCGTGGCCTGGAAGCCTTCCAGGGCCGCCACCTCGGACTCCAGTTCGCGGAGCACGAGGGCGGTGCGCCAGCTCAGGGCCCGCTTGCTCACGTGCACGTCGCCGAACATGTGGTCGCCCACGTAGAGGATCTCGTCGCCGGAGATGCCCAGGTCGCGCTCCACCTGGGCGGCGCACCCGCCGAGGTAGGCCCCGCCGGGGGCCAGGGGGCCGGCGAGGGGCCGCAGCAGGCCGTCCTCCGTGGCCACCTCGAAGAAGGGGCCCCGCTCGGTGAAGAAGGCCGGTTTGCGGGCGCCGACGATCACCAGGTCGAAGAGGCCGCGCCAGGTCAGCCCCTGGGGCAGGAAGCGGTCGTAGGCGTGGGCCATCATCCGGGTGGTGAAGGCCCACTCGGAGTTGGTGATGAGCATCAGCTTCTTGCCTGCGGCCCTCTGGTCGAGCAGGGTCAGGGCGGCTTCGGGATCCGGCACCACGTAGCGGTCTGGCGCCGCGGCGATCTCGGCCTTGAGGTGGCCTTCGAGGTGCTGGGCGTCCACCCGCGCCCGCACGTGGCGGTAGAGGCTGGCGTACTCGAAGGGGCGGGGCAGGGCGCCGCCGTCCAGGAGGTCCACGGCCTGGGCGTAGAGGCAGCCCTCCGACAGCGAGAAGAGGGTGTTGAGGAAGACCCAGCGGGGGTCGGAGAGGTCCACAAGGGTGGAACCGTAGGCCTCGCGCTGCTCCGCGAAATCCAGCATGCGCGTGCCGTGCATGGCCCGCTTCACGAAGCCGAAGCGGTTGGCCTTCACCAGGTTGCCCAGTTCGGTGTCAATGACCAGGCCCCGGGTCACCATGGCCGGGTCGAAGGCCAGGTCCTTCACCGGCCACCCCTCGGCACCCAGGCGGGCCAGGGCCTGGGCGTAGACCATGTGCTCGAAGGCCTCCACGCGGTAGTCCACCAGGGTGTAGTCCATGTCGTAGCCGATGGCCCGAACCGACCGCAGGTTCAGGGTCCGGTTGCAGAACACGCCGCGGCCGGGCGCGGACGGAGGCGGCAGGAAGGTGGGGTCGGCCATGGGGCAGGATACCAAGGGCGGATGGAGGCGACCGGCGCCCCATCCGTGCCAGTCTGGAACCCGGAGTCCTGCATGTCCCACAGCCCCCTGTTCTTCCTCACCAACGACGACGGCATCCAGTCGCCCGGGCTCCGGGCCGCGGTTCGGGCCGTGAAGGCCCTGGGCGACGTCCTGGTGGTGGCGCCGGCCACCCAGCAGACCGCCATGGGCCGGAGCTTCACGGGCCGTCCCGACGCATCCCTGGAGCCGGTGCCCTTCGAGGTGGATGGGCAGGCCGTCCGGGCCTATGCCTGCGAGGGTTCGCCGGCCTCCGTGGTGCGCCACGGCCTGGCGGTGCTCTGCCGCGAGCGGAAGCCCGACCTGCTCGTCTCGGGCATCAACTACGGGGAGAACGTGGGCATCAGCATCGGCGCCTCGGGCACCGTCGGGGCCGCCATGGAGGCCGCCGCCCGGGGCATCCCGGCCCTGGCGGCCTCCCAGCAGATGCACCCGGACCAATTCATGCGCCACGAAGCGAAGGACTGGGGCGCCTCCGAGCACTTCCTCCGGCTCTTCGCGCACAAGCTCGTGCGGGCGCGGCTGCCCCAGGACGTGGACCTGGTGAAGCTGGACGTGCCCGAGGGTGCCACGCCGCACACCCCCTGGCGCCTCAGCCGCCTCTCCCGTCAGCGCTACTTCGAGGTGGTGATAGACGACCCGGGGCCGCACAGTCGCCTGCAGGATGGGCGCGTGACGGTGCAGGTGGACCCGGCCTCCCTGGAGCCGGATTCCGATGTCCATGCCCTGGTCCGGGAGCGGGTGGTGGCCGTGACCCCCCTCAGCCTCGATGCCACGTCCCGGGCCGATTTCGGGGTCATCCGGGAGGCGCTGGGCGGTTGAATCCGTGCCTTAGGTCTCATCTTCAGAGGCATCCCTCCTGCCCCGTGCCATCCTGGGGGTCGCCTCTGGAGGCCCCCATGGAACACCTGAAACGCATGCTCGTCCCTGCTCTCCTGCTGACGCTGCCGCTGGCAGCGGCGGAGCGGCGGGCCTTCACCATCCGGGACCTGTACCACCTGAAGGGGGTGCAGGACCTGGCCCTCAGTCCCGACGGATCGAAGCTGCTCTTCGACGTCTCCACCCAGCACCTCATGGCCAGCACCCGGGCGACCGAGATCTGGGAGCTGGACCTGGCCACGGGCGCTGCGCGGCAGCTCACCTTCGGTCCCAAGTCCTGCTACGCCCCCGCCTGGTCCAAGGACGGGAAGACCCTCACCTTCCTCTCGGACCGCGAGGGGGGCCAGCAGCTCTGGGCCATGGCTGCCGCCGGCGGGGAGGCCCGCAAGGTCACGGCCTTCCAGCCCGGGGTCAACGCCCCCAAGCTGCTGCCGGACGGGAAGTCGCTGGTGTTCGAATCCACCGTGTTCCCCTCGGCCGGCGCGGACGGCGCGAAGAACCAGGAACTCGCCGACAAGCTGGCCAACGGCCCCGTCCAGGCCCACCTGGCGGACGCGCTGTTCTACCGCCACTGGACCCAGTGGCAGGACTTCCAGTACACCCACCTTTTCACGGCCCCCTTCAACGGGAAGGTGGTGGACCTCACCCCCGGGAAGCGGGACTACCCCGCGGACGCCACCACGCCCATGGCGCAGACCTACGACGTGAGCCCCGACGGCAAGGAGGTCTGCGTCGTCACCAACCCGGATCCGGTGCCCGCCCGGTCCACCAACCAGGATCTCTTCCTGGTGAGCCTGGACGGGAAGCAGGCGCCCCAGGACATCACCGCCAGCAACAAGGCGGCCGACGTGGATCCCAAGTTCTCCCCCGACGGCAGGTACATCGCCTACCGCACCCAGGCCCGGCCCGGGTTCGAGTCCGACTGCTTCCGCCTGGCCGTCTACGACCGCACCACCCACGCCCGGCGGATCCTGACCCCTCCATTGACAACTGGGTGGACAGCTTCCAGTGGTCCGCGGACGGCAAGGAGATCTGGTTCACGGTGGAGGAGAAGGGCTACTGGCCGCTCTTCCGGGTGGACGTGGCCTCGGGCCGGATCCAGCGCGTCCTCGACGGCCAGGCGATCCGCGAATTCGCGGTGAGCCCGGACCAGAAGTCCGTGGTCTTCACCCGCTCCAGCGTGGGCGAACCCGTGGAGATCTGGCGCTACGACCTGGCCACGAAGGCCCTGAAGCGCCTCACGGACTTCAACCAGAAGGTGGCCGACACGGTGGACATCCGCCCGGCGGAGAAGATCTGGGTGAAGGGGGCGGACGGCACGCCGGTGGAGGTCTTCATCGTCAAGCCCCACGACTTCGATCCCTCCAAGAAGTATCCCCTCATCCTCAATGTCCATGGCGGGCCCCAGATGATGTGGTCGGACTCCTTCCGGGGCGACTGGCAGGTGTATCCCGGCGCGGGTTACGTGGTGGCGTTCCCCAACCCCCACGGGTCCACCGGCTACGGCCAGGCCTTCACGGACGCCATCTCGGGCGACTGGGACGGCAAGGTGATGACCGACATCTCCAAGGTGACCGACGCCCTGGCGGATCTCCCCTACGTGGACAAGGACCGCATGGGCATCATGGGCTGGAGCTGGGGCGGCTACGCCATGATGTGGATGGAGGGGCACAACACCCGCTTCAAGGCCATCGCCTCGATGATGGGGGTGTACGACCTGACGGCCATGCATGGATCCACCGAAGAGCTGTGGTTCCCCGAGTGGGACCTGAAGGGCACCCCCTGGACCAACCCCGGTCTCTACCACCGCATGAGTCCCAACAGCTACGTGAAGGATTTCAAGACGCCCTGCCTCGTCATCACCGGTGAGCGCGATTTCCGCGTGCCCTACACCCAGAGCCTGGAGTTCTTCACGGACCTCCAGGAGATGGGCGTGCCCAGCCGGCTCATCATCTTCAAGAACGACGGGCACTGGCCGGACACCCTGAAGTCTATGCCCGTCTACTACAACGCGCACCTGGAGTGGTTCCACAAGTACCTGGGCGGCGGCCCCGCACCCTGGAAGACCGAGGACCTGGTGAAGAACATGGTGTTCGGCCGGAAGTAGCGTCCCCTGCCCAGGAAGCCCCCTCTCCGGAACACGGGGAGGGGGCTTCCTCGTGGGGGGCATTCCCCGGGCAACCCGGGGGAGACATACTGCGGGGGCTCGCGGGGAGGCTGCCATGCCCTTGATCCTGCAGGTCGTTCTAGCGGTATCCGTGGTCGTCCTCACGGTCTTCCTGGCCCTGCTGCTGGTCCAGGCGCGCCGGACGGCACGCTCGGTCCAGCTGCTGGCCGACAGCGCACGGGCGGACCTCCATCAGATCGCCAGCGACGTGCATGAGGTCCGCCTCCAGGTGGGGGAGGCGACCCAGCTGGTCCGGCGGGCATTCGAGCTGCCCTCGCTGCTGACCGAGGTGGTGGCCGGGGTCGTACGGGGCCTGCCGGCCTTCTTCGCCCCGAAAGGGGGCGGCAGATTCCTTGAGGCCCTCCTGACAGGGCTCCGCCGCGCCGTACATTTGCGGCGCGGCCGAAGAACGGGGCCGTCCGAGGAGGCATCCCGTGGGTGAGGAACGCAGTCTGCTTGGCACGTCGCTGCTGGTCTTCCTGGCCGGGGCCGCCGTGGGTGCGGCGGTCGTGGCCCTGACCACCCCCAAGACGGGTCCCGAGTTGCGGGGCGATCTCAAGGGGCTGGGCCACCGGATCAAGGACCGGTTCGCGCCCGTGGACAGGACGGGAGAAGGGGACCGGATGGGGGCCTGATCCGGTGGATCAGGGCCTGGTCGGGAGGTGACGCGGCATCCCCCGGGGCATTCCGGGGGGAAGCGGTCATTGGTAGAGTTCGGCCGAGGCGAGGTAGGCGGTGCCATCGTAGCCCCCCACCTCGAGCACCTTGCCGTTCGGCAGCAGGAGGGCCGAGAAGAACCCCCGGGCGGCCAGCATGGAACCGGCAGGGGAGAAGATCCCGGTGGTCGGATCGTAGCGTTCGGCGCTGCTGAGGGTGCCGCCGGCGTTGGTGCCGCCGCACACCAGGACCTGTCCCCCGGGCAGGAGGGTGGCCTGCTGCTGGGAGCGGGCGGTGGTCATGGAGCCGGTGGCCGTGAAGGTCCCCCTGGCGGGATCGTAGAGTTCAGCAGAGGCCCCATCGGCCGATCCATCCCAGCCGCCGCAGACCAGGACCAGGCCGTTGGGCAGCAGGGTGGCCGCGGCGGAGCCCCGGGGGGTGGTCATGGAGCCGGTCGGCGTGAAGATCCCGGTGGCGGGATCGTAGATCTCCGCGCTGCTCAGTTCGGTGCTTCCGTTGTCCCCGCCGGCCACCAGCACGGTGCCGTCGGGC